>CACVAV010000001.1 GCA_902727945.1 uncultured Thiotrichaceae bacterium
TAGATATCGATCTTCTTTTTCCAGCGTTTATTCATTTTATCGAGTACCAGGTACTCACCTTTTAAGCCGCTGATTTTGACCTTATCCTTATGCTTAAGGCCGTACTTCTTCAACAAGTCACGCGAAACAGCAATTGCTTTCATACCCGGACGTAAACGATCGCCCCAGGCTGCAATATCTGGCGTACTATCGGTTTGTGCGGGCAGTGAATTATAAGCAGTTGCCGTCACATCAAGGCGCTTGCCTGCTTTATCAAGGCCGACTTCAGCTTCTTTTGCAACACTAACAGCCGACAGCGAAAGTAACATAACTACACAAATTCGAATAAAAATAGCCATAAAAAATAACCTCTTACCTAAAGATGGTTTCAGCATTGTCACTGGTGCGCTGAAATCGCGGCGGATATTAGCATATACTTATAAAGAATTGCAATTATCCGCGTTTCCATCGTTATCACATTAAATCCAGCCTAAAAAAACACCGGAATCTTAATTGTAAACTAACCTATAAAGCAGCATTTTTTACACATCTGAATCAACGCTCTGGTTTGATCAAAACTCAAAAAAAACACCAGCTCACTCTATAGACCTACTTATTTTTTCAACTTACTCAATAACTTATGAATGTAAACTGAATAAATTACCAAAAATGATGCACCGCAACATTCAAAGTGGGCGGATTATTACAGCTTTATTACAAACTTGCAAACATCCCGACATTCAGTCAGTTTCTGAAAAAATAATACCCGGTAAATACTCCTAAAAATTAATCTGTTAGAATCGCCCTCTAATCACTTCAGGTCACTTCAATACACACTATGTCCGAGATTGTCTTAACCACCCTGAACGCACGCTACACACACGCCTCATTAGGACTGCGTTACCTACACAGTAACCTCGGAGACTTACAGACCCGGGCAAGCATAAAAGAGTTCACTATATCCATGCGCGAACCGGACATAGTGGAACAATTGCTTGACAAACAACCCAAAATCATCGGATTCGGGGTTTATATCTGGAACATCAGCGAAACCACACGCGTCGTTAAATTACTCAAATCCATAGCGCCCGAAATAAAAATCATCTTAGGCGGGCCTGAAGTCACTTATGAACATGCGAATCAGGCTATTACGGCCTTAGCCGATTATGTGATTACCGGAGCAGGAGAACTTAGCTTCCGGCAACTGTGTGAACAGCTACTCAATAACCAACGACCGTTGAATAAGGTCATTGCGGGGCTGTCCGTTCCCCTAAAACAACTCACGATGCCTTATAACCTTTACACCGACGAAGACCTGCGCAACCGTTTTATCTATGTCGAAGCCTCACGTGGCTGCCCTTTTAAATGTGAATTTTGCTTGTCTTCACTGGACAAAACAGCCTATCCGTTTGAATTGGAAAAGTTTCTTGAAGAGATGGATACACTCTGGCAGCGCGGCCTGCGGAATTTTAAGTTTGTTGATCGTACCTTTAATCTGAAAGTTGCCAGCACACTGCGCATTCTGGATTTCTTTCTGGAGCGTCTGGATGAAGCTACCTTCCTGCACTTTGAATTAATTCCGGATCACCTGCCGGATACCCTGAAAGAACGCATCACGCGCTTCCCGCCGGGCACATTACAGTTTGAAATTGGCATCCAAAGCTTTAACCCTGAAGTACAACAGCTAATCAGTCGCAAACAGGATAATGAGAAATCCAAAACCAACCTGCATTGGTTACGTAATAACAGCAGCGCACATTTACATACTGACCTGATTTTTGGCCTGCCTGGTGAAGACCTGAGGAGTTTTGCACAAGGCTTCGATACCTTAGTGAGTCTGAACCCGCATGAAATACAGGTAGGCATCCTTAAACGCCTGCGGGGTACACCCATTATCCGCCACAGCGATGATTTCGGCATGGTTTACAACCCTGAGCCGCCCTATAACATCCTGAAAACAGATCGGGTTGATTATAAAACCCTGCAACAAATGAATCGTTTTGCACGTTACTGGGACATGATCGGAAATTCGGGCCGGTTTGAACGAACCTTACCTCTGTTACTCGGTGACTCCGCCTTTGAGCGTTTCTGGCAACTCACCCACTGGGTGTATGACGCATCACAACAAACCCATAAAATCGCCCTGCCCAGACTCTTTAAACTGGTGTATCAGGGTGCAAAGGAAGTGTTGGGC
>CACVAV010000002.1 GCA_902727945.1 uncultured Thiotrichaceae bacterium
GTTCTTTCCGGTTTGTACCAGTAAAGTCCTGTTATCATCACCTATCTGCTGTAATGACGCCTTATTACCAGCACTACCCTGAAACAGGTCAGCATAGTTGTTGTCACCTTGTTGAACCAGATCCATAGCGTTACCATTGCTACTTTGGTTCATAATAGCTTCATTATGATCACCCTCCTGAGAGAGCGACATCAGCGTGCTGTATCGGGTTTGTGTCATGGTGGCCTGATTATAGTCTCCGGTTTGTATCAATTGCATGTCTGAGTTATAACCTGCACTGTCTTGTAAAAGCTGATTTATATTACCGTTCCCTTCCACTACCGCGTCTATTTGGCTACCCGCCGGGCTATCGATCTGATCAATATTGACCTCGTTATTGCTGCCCATCACCATGAGATTGATAGTACTGTTATTCTTGTCTCCGGATTGATTAATATTAAGGCTATTACCGCCACCATTTTCGTGAGTGACCACTATATGGCTATTTATTGTGTCTGTTTGGGACAGGTCGATTAAGTTATCGGAACCAGCACTGGTAGTATTACGTTGAATAGCACTAATACTGGAGTTTTTAGTATTACTCTGGTGTATGGTGATATTAGCTTCACTCCCGGTGTTTTCCTGCATAATTATAATACTATTATTGTTCAGTGTATTATTTTGAATAGCATTAATAACACCCATAGAATTAATTTGTGTACTGACAATCGAGTCCGCCGAAAGACTACTACTCAGACTAGCAACGATCAAAAAAATAAGATGACCAGAATGGTTATTGTATTTCATGCTATTCTATTCCTTCTGCTATTTAGCAGCTTTTAATAGGGGAACTGTTAACTCACTTTTTTCAGCCTTATAATTTTTAATTACCGGAGAGTACATCGCCTCCGGATCTTTGAATTTCCATACTCCCTTTAATGCCCCCTCAATAATCAGATCATGAACCGCTTTTTCGATAGCATCAGCTACACAAATATGACTGGGTTCGTTAGTGGTATAACCGGCCTCTAATGCCAACAGCCTTTTGTACTTAACGTAGCGGAACAAACCGGTACGATACTCGATAGAAAGCAAGCGCTTACTGGTGCTGACAGAAGCCAGCACCTGACCACTATCAATGTCAATCGCTCTCAGGTGAACGGTAACATGGTCTTCACGGTAGCGCTTTGATGCACTAAGGCCAAAATACTCCGCACCTTTACCACCGGTTCGGATATTTGTGTCATAACCTGTAATACCACCCTCTAACAATATACGGGCAGGCTTTAACGCCTTAATAGCAACCTTTGTTTTTTGTCCTGCTTTAGCACTGCGAATGATCTTACGTTCAGTGAGCAGGTTTTGTAGCCCTTCCCGCTCAACCATAACAAACCAGTTTGAGTCCTGTAAGGCTTTCATCAGGATGGGAGTAGCACCCTGAGTCACTGCGGTGGAGAATGAACTAATATTGTCTTTATCTTTGTATTGCCCCGTCTGGTCACGGAACTGGTAAACAGCCGCAGGAACTTTGCTAAGTGGTGGCGGAACCGACTGTAGTTTATACGATGATTCTGTCGCAGGCGTAATAGTTGCTCCCTGGTTAATCAGCTGACGATTTGTAGCACTACTGCAGCCAACCATTAACAGGAGGCCCGATAATATAAACCCGTAATAAATTATATTTTTATTAGTCATTTTTATTTTTCTTATAATGATTTTTTTAAAATCTAGGTATTTCCATAATCGTTTCACTACCCGTACTAAATTCTGTAATGGATACAGAAATAGCATCAGGATTGTCCTGATCTACCATGATGGAAAAATCTTCCGTGCTAAACGTACCGGCATCATCGAGAATATCACCGTCACTGTTGAACGCATCATTGACAATTCCTCGCGCAATTTGATCCAGAATCCGACGCTCAAGACTGTCCTTAAAACGGTCGAGTGCTGTTTGCCCTGTTGAGCCTATGTCAGGGTTTTCAGTTGTATCCTGGGCTTGAGCTTTGGATAACATCAGTTGAGTGGCACTGGCGTTGTTACCACCAAAAGCTGTGTTTTGGGGCTGGTAAACCATTTCACCGGCAGTGGCCGTAGCGCTACTAATGGTTAATAGTAAAATGCTGATGAAGAGTAGTTTGTTTTTCATATTATTATTTTCTTTTAAAAGCTGTTGGGATTGAGCGTACT
>CACVAV010000003.1 GCA_902727945.1 uncultured Thiotrichaceae bacterium
CTGTTAACTATTGATCAACAGATGCAGTATCTGACGGCTGATCCTGGTAATTCGGAGGTGTTGAAAGAGCTGGAACGTGAGTTGCACACGCTGAAAGGTAGCTCAAGAATGGCGCAGTTAACTGATATGGGTAATGCTGCTCATGAGGCTGAGGAGCTGCTGGAGGGTGTTCGCAGGGAAAGGGGGCGGATTCTTTCTCAGGAAGAACTCAGTAAATTACAAAGTGATATTGATCAGATTGGTGTTTTATCGGAAAAGTATGCTTTGTCTGGTTTGCCTGATGCTAAGACTGCCGAAAAGGCAGCATCCCCGGTGAGTGAGTCTGTTGAACCTGCGGTTGGGAATATTGAAAATATTGGAGATAGAGAAGAGGAAGCTGGTGTTGAGCAGCTTCAACCGCAGGTAACGCAAGAGCGGACTTATGAAAGTTATCTTGAGCGCACTTTATTTGAGCAGTCCGGGGCATTGCCGGATTTATCGGTACTGGAAGGTATTGATGCTTTATCTGCTGAACAGGCTGCCAAGGAAAGTGCAGCTGTTGCACCTTCTTTAGCATTAAAGGATCAGGAGCAGGTCCGGATTTCTGCGGCTTATCTGGACAAGATGGTGGAAAGTTCAAACGCGATGAATATCATGCAAAATGCAACTCATGAACGTTTGGTGCTGATGGGAGAAGATGTGGGTGAGTTCGGACGCACAGCTGCACGGCTTAAGCAGTTATTGCGTTCTCTTGAGCTGGAAACTGAAACACAAATTCATGCGGGTTACCGGGATGTCGGAGAAAAAAATCGCCAGAATACAGGTTTCGATCCGCTGGAGATGGATGAGTATTCAGAAATACAACGTTTGTCCAGAGCACTGGCTGAAAGCCTGAATGATTTGGTGAATATTGAAGGTGACTTGACCACTCACCTGCGCACGGTTGATAAGTTTGTTAGTGACAGTACCCAGACCGGGCGGGAGTTACACCAGAATTTGTTAACCACGCGGTTAGTGGAAGTCTCCGCTATTATTCCGAGATTACGCCGGATTATGCGCCAGGTTGCCTCTGAATTCGGCCGTAAGGTCAGTTTTGAAATTGATGGTGAAACGCTGAAGCTGGATCGTTATTTGTTACAGCGGATGACAGCGCCTATTGAGCACCTGCTGCGTAATGCGGTATTCCATGGTATTGAGACACCTGACGAACGTGTTGCTCTGGGAAAGGTGGCAGAAGGCGGGATTTTGTTGGAAGTTGAGCGGGAAGATACTGACGTGGTTTTCCGCATCAGTGATGATGGCCGGGGGCTTGATAAAGAAAGAATCTGTGCTAAAGCCATAGAGCAGGGGCTGATGGTGGTGGGTGACCAGCTCTCTGATCAGGATGTTTATAAACTGATTCTGCGTTCTGGTTTCACCACGGTCACTGAGGCTAATCAGGTAGCGGGCCGTGGCGTGGGCATGGATGTGGTGAACTCTGAAATCAAGGCGCTGGGAGGAAGTTTGTCGATTGATTCTGACTCAGGTTCCGGCAGTGAGTTTACGGTGCGTTTACCCTTAACGATGGCAGCTAATCCGGTGTTGTTTGTCGCTGTTCAGAAACAGCAGTATGCATTACCGTTAGGCGGTGTTCAGGGTTTGACCCGTTTGACAGCTGAGGGTGTTAAGCACCACTTAGGCAGGTCAGATGCACCGTTAATATTAGATGATCAACCTTACATTTTACAATATCTGGGCGATGCTTTGGGTCATCCGGGCCGTGCGGAGCTGCGTGAAGGCGATATGCATGTAGTCATCTACATGAATATGGGCGTACATCACGTTGCGTGGTTAGTCGATGCGATTAATGGTCGCCATGAGGTGGTTTTGCAGTCATTGGGTGCATTATTTAAGACCTGCCGGTTTTATTCTGCAGCGACTGTCACTTCGGATGGTGCTGTGATTATGGTGCCGGATATGCTCGAACTGACTGAACAGGCGATGATTAAGCCGCCTTCAGAAGAGCTGCTATTGGCTGATGATGAGTTTGTTGCACCGGTAGTACACCATGAAAATCCGCATATTCTGATCGTTGATGATTCTATTACGGTGAGAAAAGTCACTGAAAAGCTGTTGATGAATGAAAATTTTGTGGTAGAGACAGCAAAAGATGGATTGGAAGCAATGGAGAAATTAGCGGTGTTTGAGGCTGATCTGGTGCTGCTGGATATTGAAATGCCCCGTATGGATGGTTTTGAAGTACTGAGTGCGGTGCGTAATAAACAAAAATGGCAGGATTTACCGGTTATTATGATCAGTTCCCGTACGGCAGAAAAACACCTTTTACATGCAAAAGAACTGGGGGCGAGCGATTTTCTGGGCAAGCCTTATCAGAATCAGGATTTGCTGGAACATATCTTCAGGCACCTGAGGGGTGATCAGACAATTGCGCCGAGAAAATCGCCGATGAATAAGGAGTCAGTATCATGAGCACAATGAAAAGTAAGCCTCTGATCAAAAGTGCAGTATTGCGATTACAAATGAGTAATCTGATTGTGCCTATGAATCTGTTGGCCGAACTGGTCACAGTGGAGCAGTTGAAAGAGTCAAAGCAGCCCGGTATTTTGGGGTGGCTGGATTGGTTGGGGCGCTCTGTGCCGGTGGTTTCGTTGGAGTCATTGTGCATGCTGGGAGAGGGGGTGGTTGAAAGTAACAGTAACTGCGTGATATTGCATACAGTATCGGATGTTGAAGAATTACCATTTATAGCGCTACAGGTACAGGGTGGTTTGCAGACGATTGAAATAGCTGAGGATACACTGCGTGATGATTTTAGCGCTAATGTCCGGCGCTGCCCTTATGTCGCCCGCCAGGTCAGAATTTCACAGCTCGCCTGCCTAATCCCTGACTTGCCCGCTATTGAAGCTTCGATGGTTGAAGTGCTGATGGCCAATAGCGCCTGATGTCCCGGTGCTGTTCATTAATTACTCAAGAGATTAATCAATTAATGAACAGCGCAAATATTACAGTGGATACTACCAGCATAGCGATTAAAGCAGCTGGCATGGGGTTATGTTGTGAGTGGCGCTCCATGTGTGCCATGCGCTCGGCGGCATTACGCATTATTTCAACACGTTGTTTGACATGAAAAGTTTCAGGTTTCGCGAAGCTCGCTTTACCACCCCGCACATTGATGAGTGGAATGAGTATATTGATATTGATGTGCGCCATAATGGCATCTTGGGTCGGGCTGTCATAATTAACCAGCATGGGGGGTTTGAATTCATAGACCTGATTCACGTAGGCTTCTTTCATCCGTTTTTGGCAGTCATCAATTATTGCCCGGTTATGTAACAGAGCTTTTTCCAGGTCATCGAGTGTTGCGCCCATTGGCGGTGCAGAGGTGTGGACGTAGTGATCTTTATCACGGATATTAACTTTTACCGTGCCAAGATAAGCGGTTGGTTGTACCTCGTCCTTTTCAACGCCCATACTCTGTGCAAGTTACCTGATACCTGGTTTTTTTATCGCTATCAATACGTATAGCTGTTATTTTTCCACCCCAGACGCAGCCCGTGTCCAGCGCAGTGACATTATTCTGGTGATGATAACCCAAAGTTGACCAATGACCAAAGTAGATGGCATGAGAAATCTTTTGCCTCCTTGGATGGCGAAACCAGGGAATAAGTTCCGGGTGGGATACACAGACAGTTTCAGGTGATTGTTTCTGTTTTAGTTCCAGCCGCCCCTGAGAGTTGCAGTAGCGCATCCGGGTCAGTGCATTGACAGTGTAACACTGCCGGTCGATAGCGTTTGCTTTCGGATTCCATTCAGTGGATTTGTCATTGTAGATAGCCGTTAACCACTGGCCAGGATTAGTTTTTTGCAGCTGAGTTTCTGCATCGCGGGCGCAGGCCTGGGCCGTTTCAAGGTTCCAGGCAGGAGGAATGCCTGCATGCACCATAACAGCATTCAGCGTTTCATCGGTATGTAGCAGTGGGCGATGACTGACCCAGTCGAGTAACTCGGCAAAGTCCGGCGCATTCAGTAATGGCGTGAGACTTTTATGCGGCGTGATTACACCATGAGCAGCCGCAATCAGGCTGATGTCATGATTGCCTAATACACTGATGGACGACTGGCCGAGTGATTTAGCATAACGCAGGGTTTGTAAAGATTGCGGGCCGCGACTGACAAGATCGCCTGCGAACCATACGCGGTCAAATGCCGGATCAAACTTCAGTTGATCCATTAAACGCATTAACGGGCTAAAACAACCCTGTAAATCACCCACTACATAGGTAGCCATGAGTGCCCTCCTGCATACAAAGTTATAGAATATTCAGCATTAAAAAAGGAGTAATATCATTTGATATTACTCCTTTTGGTGTTACTTCAACGGTTCAGATGAATTATTTAATTTATAACTTAGTCACCACCGGTGAAACTCATGATAAGCATCAGCATGTAATAGAACATCAGGCCGACACTGGAGAACAGACCGAGTGATGCAGCAACATGCTGGTCAGTGTGGTAGTTGTGAATGACTTCTGATGTCTGGTACAGCATAGAGGCCGCCGCCAGAATAATCATTGCCGCCGCGAAGAATAATCCGAGACTGAAGCCAAAAATCATGCTGGCAACAATCATTCCGAGAGCAACAAAAGTACCGATGGTGATTGCCGGACGCAGGAAAGAAAAGTCTTTCTTGGTGCTAAATGCAGTGAACGTCAGGCCGCCTGCTAACATGAGTGTCAGAAGTGCTGCCGCCGGTAATGCATTCGGATTAGGCGCAAAATTCAGTGCCATCAGAATCATGGGTGAAAATACAATGGCTTCGGCTACGATGAATAAGCCTAGGCCGACATATTGCATTTCACGTGACATTGGTGAACGTGCCCATTTATCAGCAAAATAAGAAGCACCCATAAACAAGCCAATAATGATAAGCCAGCTCATTGGCATGCTGCGAATCATATTAGTCAATGCCAGCGCTAAACCACTTTGAATAACCAGTGTTTCAACCAGTATAAACGCCAGGATAGCACCGCCCAGGTGCAGGTATGTGTTACGAATGAAGCCTACGCGCTCAGACTCTTTGGCATTTGCCACAATTACGCCTGAGCCAATATCTAAATGTGCCATCAGTTTTCTCCTTAAAAAATGTGTAACTTACCAGATATTATATTACAAACGGATCATCATTGGGTTAATTCCCATACCAGAAAGCCGTTGTTTCCATATATTAACGGTTTGAAGATTGTCAGTCGGGCCTAGTCTGACCCGAAACCAGGTCTTGCCGTTAATATTAGCTGTCTCAATCCGTGTATTCATGCCATTTTGCTGCGCTCTGCGCTGCATTTGTATCGCTTGAGCCTGACTTTGGTAAGCGCCTAGCTGAAACATGTAACGGCCTTTGGCTATATTGCTTTGAGCTTCCTGAACCGCTGCTACCTGGGCTTCTGCGGCTTCTTCTTCCACCAGTACAGGTTCTTCAATGGGTTCCTGATTAGCGGGTGCGGTTTCCTGTGGTGCGGGAATAGGCACGTCCACTTCAAGCTGAGGCAAAACAGCGTGGTAAATGAAGCCGGGACGGGTATCTTTCTCGGGGGTATCCTGGAGTGCCGGGTTATTGGTTTCTGACACACTGGGTGGCGGTATTTCTGCACCTGTTGCTGTTTCTGTGGAATTACCGGTGTTTACCTGGTTGCTCATATAAGCGTAGACCAGGCCACCTGCTAACAGCCCAACAGCAATGCCGCCCAGTACCCAACTGAGGCCGTACTGATTAGGGGTGGCATTTGATTTGTTTTGTTTAAAATCTCTGGTCATTGCTTGTTCCGGTGTATTCGAAGCCAGTTTCTTGCTTTAATTTGGCTAAATTTAAACTGAGGTGGACGTTTATAAACATTTGCTGTGCTTGCTTAGGGTTCTTATCAGGACAATTCTACAGGATCTATATCGATAGACCAGCGTACACCCCGTTTGTTTAGGATATTTTTTTCCTGCAGGGTGAGGTGCTTCAGACTGTTATACCTTGTCTGGCGGTTCGCTGCCTGAATAAGTAGTTGTGCACGGTATTTTCCGGCACGTTTTTCCATCGGAGCCGGAATGGGACCCATCAAGGTAATATCCGGCGACTGTTCCTGCATAATGCTCCGTATGCTGGTCAGGGTGTCTAATGCTGCATCCATGTCTTTTGCTGATGCCCGTATCAATGCCTGATACCCGAAAGGAGGGTATTGCCAACGTTGTCGCTCTTCAAGAATCTGGCGGGCGAACGGGTGATAACCCTGTTGCAGCAGTGTTAATAATACGGGATGTCCGGGTTGAGTGGTTTGTAAAATAACCTGACCGGATTTATTGCTCCGACCAGCGCGCCCGGCGACCTGAGTCAGCAACTGACCGAAGCGTTCCAATGCGTGATACTCCGCGCTCATTAAAGCCTGGTCAATATCCAGAATGATTACCAGGGTTAAATTGGGGAAATCATGACCTTTTGCCAGCATTTGTGTGCCCACCAGAATCAGGCGCTCGGTCGTGTGCACAATGTCCAGATGACGTTGTAATTCGCCTTTGCGACTGGTGCTGTCGCGATCAATGCGTAACACGTCAGTGTCTCTGAAGTGTTGTTGCAACATTAATTCAATGCGCTCTGTACCTTGACCCTGGGTGGTGAGTTGTTGCCCGCGACAATCCGGGCAATGGCTGTCTGCCAGCCGGTCAGTGCCGCAGTGATGACAGATCAGGCGGCTGCCACGGGTATGAAAGGTCATATTGCTACTACAGTCCGGACACTGTGCCTGCCAGCCACAGGCCGGGCACATCAGCACCGGCGCAAAACCTCTGCGATTAATAAATACCATGGCCTGTTCATTGCGCTCCAGTGTATTGCGCAGCGCTTGTAGTGTTTGTTCCGATAGCCCTGATTTCAGATGGTAGCCCCGTGTGTCCTGTACCAGCATGGTGGGCTGCCGGGCTTTACCAGGGCGTTTATTGAGGCGTATATAATGATAGCGCCCCTGATCAGCATTATGCAGCGATTCCATCGCCGGGGTCGCACTGCCCATGATGACCGGAATAGTTAACATGTGTGCTCGTTTGATCGCCAGATCCCGGCCATGGTAGCGAAAGCCTTCCTGCTGTTTGAAAGACAAGTCATGTTCCTCATCAATCACGATCAGCCCTAAGCGCGGGCAAGGGATGAATACAGATGAGCGGGTGCCGATAATAATATCAGCTTGCTGGTTGCGCGCCTGCATCCAGCTATCCAGGCGCTCAGTGTCATTGAGTCCGGAATGCATGGAGACAATATTCTGGTGCGGGAAAAATTGCCTGAAGCGTTGTTGTAATTGTGGCGTCAGGCCAATTTCGGGTACCAGTACCAACACTTGTTTTTCTTGTTGGATAATCAGTTTAATCAGGCGCAAATAAATTTCGGTCTTACCACTGCCGGTGACACCGTGCAATAAAATGGGTTGCGGTTTTTCCTCAAATGACCAGTCGGTGCATTGCTGCAAACAAGTGGTTTGCTCATCCGTTAACCTGAGCAGGTCTGTGTCAGCTGCAACATCGTTTTTGTTGAGAGGGGCCGGATCACAGGTTTTTGCCAGTCCTTTGTCAGACAGCCCTTTTAAATAACCTTGCCAGCCTTGTCCGAACTGTTGATGGATGTCGGCAGGGGTTACCGGTTTATCAACCACCACTAACCAGTGGTACATTTCCTGTTGTCGCTGGGCGCGTTGTAGTTTTTTTTCAGCGGCATCATGCGGGATAGCTGTCCAGTACACCGGCTGAGGTAACTGCCTTTCCCCTTTCAGGTGGGTCGGCAAAGCGGCAAAAATAACTTCGCCGGGTGGGTGGTGGTAGTAGCTGGACGACCAGCTTAGAAAGTCGATGAGATGCTTATCTAATAGTGGTTCATGATCAATTAATCTACTAATGTGTTTAATAACATAAGTTAATGGTAAAGCAGGCTCGTCCTGTTGGCTTTTCGTAGACTGGCTAGAGGATATAACAATACCAATCGTTTGAGTATTACCTAAGGGAACCAAAACACGGCTACCCGGCGCAATCAAAGACTTTGCTGAGTAAGTTAGCAATGTGCGAAAGGGCCGGGGAACAGCTACAAGCAATTCATATGTCATTCTTTTATTTTACAGCAAGCAACATGCCTGAGGATATTCAATTGATACAGCTCACCTGAAAGTAGGGTGTTTTCAGAGTCTTCAGGTCTTTTCAAGGTGTATTTGCGGCTGTGCAGTAAATATATTTTGTATATTTATTATGGCTGGTATTCTCTATGCTATGTGACAAAATGCTCACAAGTCATTGCTGTATAAAGAGAAAAGTTTCTTATCCCCAGATATTGTGGATAACTCTGTGGATACCTTGCGCAAAGCGTCCTGCACCGTAGTAAAATAGTGGGGTTTATCGTTTTGATTAAAAATTAATCATTTTTTTAAATGCTTTTAAAATGAGCTACTTGCATCTGTCTTTGTGCGATGATTCTGTCCGGAAATAAATGCTTGACAGGAAAAATCTATTTTGTTTGCCATGTGGACAAAAATAGAAAAAGACTGCTGGAAAACAGGGTTTTTTATGTAAATGTCAAGGTTTAAAACGCTTTAATTCCATAATTGTTGATACCCGCTATTTTTGTGCATTCAGGTTCTGCTCAGCACAATTTCTTCCTCTGGAAAATGATGTTCCTCACAATTGTCGCCCGGCCCGCCACGATCAATCACAATCATGCGCTGATCAGCGTTCAGAAATAACATCGGCATATGCCAGACGCCTTTGTGGTAGTTAATACCTTGTTGACCGTTGCTGATAAAAGCCCGGATATGATCGGAGCCGGGTGGCTCACCTGCCTTGGCGACAGCGACTACAATTGGTGTATTATCCATCGGAATAAAAGACTGGCTACCTAACGGATGCCGTTCAACAAAGGGGAGTGTATAGGGCAGGGTAGCCAGTTCATTGCAACATACAATACTGATCAGCGTGCGGCCATCCTGCTCAGATGTATCAACAGTGGCTACATCGTTATAACGTTCGACCGTTCCCCGGTTAATGGCGAAATGTTTCGCGCCTTCAATTTCCACCACATCACCAAACGGTGCGAATGCTTCACGGGTCAATGGTTCCAGTATAATGTTTAGTTGCTGCATAATGTTTACTCCTGAGTATGAATATGGCCGAATAGACGTACGCGGCTCAATCCGCCATCCGGAATAATATTGATACGCACGTGTGTAACAGGGCCGATGGCTTTAACCTGTTCAGTAAAGTCATGAATCGCGTCCATTTCCAGTTTTTGTGGTGGTAGCACTTCTTTCCAGAACATACTTTGTGTCACCAGTGATTGCTCTGTGCCACCTTTCATATAGGCCGCCTGAATAGAGCATTGATCCGGGTAGTTGCCTTTAAAATGAGCGGTATCAATCTGCACGGATTCGATCACACCCGCATGGCCCAGTTGCATAATGGCCCAGTCATTCCCCGGCTCACGACGGCGGCGGGTTTCCCAGCCATCACCCATATTAATGCCGCGTCCCGGCATGTTCAGGTTCATAATGCTACCAAAATGTTCATCATTGCAGGTAACAGCACGGCCACCATGTTCAATGGCTAGCAAGTCAACCTGGTCAGCCGGATCACGTTTGTCCCAATTGCATTGTGGCTCACCATAAATACGCAGACGGGCAACGCCGCCATCCGGATAAATATTCAGTCGAACATGGCTATAACTGGTTTGATCATCAATGGCGTGGAAGTGATGGGAGTCACCGTTCAGGCTAACAGAGGGTAGGATTTCTACCCACTCAGCCTGATCCAGGTTGCCATCATAGCTATAACAAGCGTCTAACGACGCAGCAGGTGGGTAATTACCGGTGAAGTTACTGGTATCAATATCCACGCCACGGATAGTGCCGCTTTTACCCAATTTGATGATGCAATAATCATAACCTTCAGTGCGTTTGCGGCGGGTTTCCCAGCCATCCATCCACTTACCGTTGTCATCGAACTTATCCGGAATAAATACACCCGGCTCAGGTTTTAGCATTCTGGATTTGTCAGCAAACCACTCATCAGTGGCGAAAATAGCTTCAGCGCCTAAGCGTGGTTCGGCCAGATTGATATAGCGTTGGAAAGGGTGGTTGTTTACTTCGCTCATTTTTTTGTCTCATATAAATTGGGGTGACTTCGATGGCTATCTGATGAAACGGGACAGGTCACCGTAACTTGCCATTCCGAGCGGCGTAAACTCGCTTCGCTCAGACATACTTGCTCTCCAGGCAAGTCACGGTGGCCTGTCCCTTGCCTTGGATTAACTGGTTGGCTGTTCTCTAACTATTCGCTACCAGCAATAGCATCTAAACGGAAACGGGCAATTTTATTTATTTCGTTCAGTGCCTGCTGGTATTCTGCCTCTGCATTATTTTCGATCCGTTCAACGAAAGCTGCCAGAATCTTATGCCGGTTGCTGCCTTTCACTGCCATAATAAACGGAAAGCCAAACCTGGCTTTGTAGGCGGCATTGTACTGCTGGAACTGTTCAAATTCTTCGGCTGTGCACTCACTAATGCCAGCGCCTGCTTGTTCAGAGGTGGACTCGGCGGTTAATTCACCCCGCACGGCCGCTTTGCCCGCCAAATCAGGATGTGCATTAATCAGCGCCATTAAACGCGTACGGTCAGCGGCAGCCACCTCTTTTTGCATAGCAGCACTCAGTCCGGCAGGTGTGTTCTGTGCGGCATCCAATCCTTGTTGCCATGTTTGTTCAGCGACCCAGGGTGAATGTTCATAAACACCACCAAATAGTGCGACAAAATCTGCCTCGCTCATCTCAGCCGGAGAAGTAGCAAAGGTCAGTTCAGTAGAAGTGCTCATTATACTCATAATTTGTCCGCTCCCTGCCAAGGGTGTTGTGCTAACCAATGATTCGCAATATCCGCACGACGACAAACCCAGGCAGCATCATGACCCTGTACATAATCCAGAAAACGTGCCAGTGCAGCGGCACGCCCGGGGCGACCCACTAAGCGGCAATGTAAACCAATCGACATCATCTTGGGCGTGTGTTCTCCTTCAGCATACAG
>CACVAV010000004.1 GCA_902727945.1 uncultured Thiotrichaceae bacterium
CTGTTTACGGTACCGCTGATTTTTAGTGCTGCGTTGCTGAGCTTTGCACACGGCGCAAATGACGTGGCGAATGCAGTCGGGCCGCTGGCGGCGATTAATGATGCGGTGAGTACCGCCACCATCCATGCTAAGGCGGATATTCCGCTGTGGGTGCTGCTGATCGGAGCGGTGGGTATTGCCCTCGGTTTGGCACTTTATGGCCCTAAATTGATTCGGGTGGTGGGTTCTGAGATTACAGAATTAGATCAGATCCGGGCTTTTTGTGTCGCGTTAGCTGCCGCTGTCACGGTCATCATCGCTAGTCAGCTTGGCTTGCCTGTTAGCTCCACGCATGTTGCGGTAGGCGCTGTCTTCGGAGTTGGATTTTTACGTGAAGCGATTAAGGCTAACTACATGGTTATTATCGAAGATATTCGTTCACATCATGCCGATAATGATCGTACCGAAGAAGACCTGGAGCAGTTCTTTACTGATTTTGAAGATGCTGATTTTAAGCATAAAGACCAGATGATCAAAACATTGAAGAAAAACTCAATGGCATCAGATCTGAAAAAAGGTGAGCGCAAGCAGCTTAAGAAGCAGCATAAAGAAGAATTGGTACGCCGTTCTGCACTTTATAAAATCGCTGTAGCGTGGGTGATTACTGTGCCGGTTTCTGCCTTTATGTCAGCTATGTTCTACTTCACTATTCGCGGCATGTTGTTATAGGGCGAATATGTTTCATTGGATCAGTGTGATCTGATGATGAATTCCTATTTTTGTTGGTAAGTCAATGCTCATGGAGGTGGTTGTTGACCTTCATCAACGTACTGTTTCCACAACAGGCATACAATTAAAGCATAGGGAAGGTACCCGGCCTCAGTTTCAATCTTGTTTCACCTCTTAGGATTAGATACTTATGAAGCTTAAATACCTCAATCAAATTGAGCAGGCTACCGGGCCTGGCCGCATGGAATTATTCCGGTTTGGCACCGCTATGTTGTTCATCGTCGCTATTATGGTGGTGAGCAGTGGCATGATGCCCGATAATTCAAATGGTGTTTTACTGGTGGCCGCTGCTGTTATTGGTGGTTATATGGCGCTGAATATTGGTGCCAATGATGTGGCTAACAATGTCGGCCCTGCGGTAGGCTCAAAAGCATTAACTATTTTTTGGGCCATTATTATTGCGGCCATTTTTGAATCTGCCGGTGCAATTATTGCGGGCGGTGATGTGGTCAGTACGGTGAAAAAAGGCATTATTGATCCGGCACTGATTGGTGATTCGGATCAGTTTATCTGGTTAATGATGGGGGCTTTGCTGGCCGCTTCTATCTGGCTGAATCTGGCGACCTATGTGGGTGCGCCGGTCTCGACTACACATTCCATTGTGGGTGGTGTGCTGGGGGCGGGCATTGCCGCCGGTGGTGTGGGAGTGGCTGATTGGGGCCAATTGGCAACGATTGCATCCAGTTGGGTTATTTCACCAGTCATTGGTGGTTTTATTGCTGCCTTGACGTTGTATATAATTAAACGCACGATCACCTATCAGTCAGATAAATTAGCTGCTGCGGCCCGGATGGTGCCGTTTTTTATGGCCATCATGGGCTGGGCATTCAGTACTTATCTGATACTGAAAGGCCTGAAACAAATCATTAAACTGGATTTCATCACTGCTGCATTGATTGGTTTGCTCATTGCCGGTGTGATTTATTTAATTTCAAAAATACTGATCGCTAAGCGCTGTACAGAGCTGGAAAATGATAAAACCAGTGTGAGTAGTTTGTTTACCATTCCACTGATTTTCAGTGCGGCGTTGCTGAGTTTTGCGCATGGTGCGAATGATGTAGCCAATGCTGTCGGCCCGCTGGCTGCGATTAATGATGCTGTTTTTACGGCTACCATTACGTCGAAAGCTGAAATTCCGTTGTGGGTGATGTTGATTGGTGCGGTGGGAATTTCACTTGGCCTGGCTTTATATGGCCCGAAGCTGATTCGTGTGGTGGGATCTGAGATTACCGAACTGAATCAGATGCGCGCTTTTTGTGTGGCGCTGGCGGCGGCTGTTACCGTGATTATTGCCAGCCAGCTTGGCTTGCCGGTCAGCTCTACACATGTAGCCGTGGGCGCTGTGTTTGGCGTGGGTTTCCTGCGTGAGGCGATTAAGAGTAATTATATGACCATCGTCGAAGATATTCGTATGCATCATGCGCAAAATGATGATGGTGGAGCCGTACTGGAGCAGTTTCTGCTTGAGTTTGAGGGTGCTGATTTTGACCGGAAAGATCAGATGATTAAAACACTCAAGCAGAATTCAATGGCGGCTGGTTTAAGTAAAGCAGAGCGTAAAAAGCTTAGAAAACAACATAAAAAGCAGCTGGTTCGTCGCTCTGCAGTTTATAAAATTGCTGCAGCGTGGGTGATTACTGTGCCAGCCTCCGGCATATTGGCTGCTATTTTCTATTTCACCATCAAAGGGATGATGATCTGATTTTCACGCCGGATGTGAAATCTTTCATTTATATTTGAGTCTTATGCTTAAAAAAATAATATTACCGACCATCTTATTAATACTGTCCTACGGCTTTTGGATTAGCCCGGACTTTAAAGAAATTGCGGCGGGTGTGGCCATTTTTTTGTTTGGCATGCTCTTTCTGGAATCTGGTTTCAAGGCATTTACCGGTGGGGTATTAGAACGGCTCCTGCAGCGTACCACTGATAAAACCTGGAAAAGTCTGTGTTTCGGGATTGTATCCACCACGGTGATGCAATCCAGTTCGCTGGTCTCAGTCATTACCATTTCATTTATCAGTGCCGGACTGATCACACTGGTGGCGGGGATCGGCATTATTTTTGGTGCCAATCTTGGCACGACGACTGGTGCCTGGTTGGTAGCAGCCTTTGGTTTGAAGGTGAATATCGCTGCTTACGCCATGCCGATGCTGGTGTTTGGCATCGTGCTCTCCTTTCAGAAATCAAAATACTTAAAAGGGATTGGCTCCATTCTGGCTGGCCTGGGGTTCCTGTTTCTGGGCATCCATTATATGAAAGAGGGCTTTGAAGCGTTTAAGGACAGTTTTGATCTGGCAGCTTTAGCGGTTGAGGGGTATCCCGGACTATTTTTGTTTGCGGCAATTGGTGCGGTGGCAACAGTGGTGATGCAGTCCAGTCACGCTACACTGGTACTTATTCTGACAGCACTGGCGGCGGCACAGATTAGTTATGAAAATGCCTTGGCACTCGCTATCGGAGCTAACGTCGGTACGACGATTACGGCCATTATTGGCTCACTGAGCGCTAATATTGAAGGTAAGCGCCTGGCGGGTGCACACCTGATTTTCAATCTGATTACCGGCGTTATTGCGATTATCTTTGTTAGCCAGTTTATCTGGGCGGTAGATGCTTTCAGTGTTTACTTGGGCATTGCTGCGGATAATTACACGATGAAGCTGGCAGTGTTCCACACCTTTTTTAATCTGGTCGGGGTGCTGGTGATGTTGCCGTTTATAAGCCGTTTGGCAGCGGGACTGGTGAGCTTTCTTCCTGAGAAAGCGCAACACGTTGAGGAGCCTAAGTACCTGAATGATTCGGTGATGAGTTTTTCTGATACCTTATTTTTAGCAGTGAAGAAGGAAACATGGCATTTGTTCGATTCTGCCTTTGAGGTGATGGCGCACGGTCTTAACCTGAAGCGTGAGCAGATACTGAGTGAAGAAGACCTGTCTGAATTAGTGGAAAAAAACCAGAAAGTCATCGACTTTGATCTGGATGGGCTATATGAAAATAGAGTGAAAGCGCTGTATGCCGCCATTATTGCCTTTATCTCTAAAGCCCAGAGTACAGTGCCTGATACGTTTGCTGAGGAGCTGTATCATCTGCGTGGTTCGGCGTCCGCTGTGGTGGAGTCTGTCAAGCACGTGAAGCACATGCGCAAAAATACCAGCCGTTACATGGTGTCAAAAAATATGCACATGCGGCGGGAATATAATGTGCTGAGATTAAGAGTGGCGACTATTCTCCGGGAGATTTACCGTTATCGGGATAACTTTGAAAGCCCGGTGGCTGTGTTGGAGCTGGATAGTTTGAAGGTTGAATCGGCTGAAGCAAAAAATCGCATGAATGAGCATGTCAGTTCGATGTTACGCAAGGACGAGATTACGCCTTTAATGGCTACTTCTTTGTTGAATGATTTTAATTATGCCAATGAGGCAGCAGGAAGCCTGATCTATTCCGCACAAAATTTACTGGCTTCACACGGCAGTTCGGTTTCTGAGGCGGTGCATGATGTTATTTTGAGTGAAGACGAGGTGCAGGCCATTTCCAATTAGCTTATTTGGTGGCTTAAGCCAAACGTGAGGTGAGGGTATCTATGAAATTTTCAGAGTTAACAAGCCGTTTTTCAGTTTTGAAAGAAAAGTATGACGGTAAGAACAATATTAAAATCAAAGATCTGACTAAGTTAAAGCAGCTGTTGGTTGAGCGTGAGCAACGCTACCAGGAAAAACTTGCAACAGGCCTCAGCGAGCGTAAGCGTGAGAAAATTAAGTTAAGAATGCGCGTGTTGGAAGCGCAGAAGAAAAAGGTCGATAAGTTGTTGGTTGGTTGAATCCGGCATACTGTATAAGCTGCATAGGCGGTACAAAAACGGCAGCCTGTCGATCAGCGGTCGACAGGTGTGATTGAGTTAGGTACCATTGAGGGCTAATGGGGCAATAAAAAATAATAATATGTCGCTGACAAAAGTTAAAAATTTCTTTAGCTGGTGGGGTGAAGGTTTATTCCTTGGCCTGCCCGGCTCATTCCGGCAGCTGTTTCGTTCAGAACGGCCGCGCCTGATGCTACAACCTATGGGTGATGATCGTCTGGCCGTATTTTGGCGGCAGGATGGTAAGCAGAAAAGTTGTGGTGAGTTTGATCTGAAGCAGGGTGCTTTTGATTTTCAACGTGTAGTGAAACAGTGTGCAAAAAGCAAAAAATACCTGCTGGAACTGGCGTTGGATAAGCGACAGGCTTTGCACTTACAGCATAATTTCCCGGAAGCCGCACAGGATAATATCAAGCAAGTGGTCAGTTATCAGTTAGATAGACTGACACCGTTTGCTGCTACTGAGGCTTATTTCGGTGCGAGTGTGGCGAGTCGTGATAAGGTGAAAAAAGAAGTGCTGGCTGACATTTATGTCGCACCAAAAATGCTGGTTGATAAAATAGCCACGCGGTTCAGTGATCTGGGCATCCCAGATTTTGATTCAGTGTCTACTGCCAACGGTGCGGCCAGCCTCAGCCATGGGCGTGATGTGAGCGCCGGTTCATCTACCTCTGAATCATGGTCGCGAATCCCTTTGTACTTTTTTCTGGCAGCTTTGGTGCTCTCGCTGGCCGCGCCTGTTTTGTATAAACAGCGGCGTGTGGATCAGATTACAACCGCCTTAAGTGATTTAAAGCGTGATTCAGCAGGTCAGTTGGAAGTGCGTGATAAATTATTGGCTGCTGAAGATGCGCTGGTTTTTTTGAAGGAACGCCGCCGTACTTCGCCGGTAGCACTGGAGATTGTGGAGAAGTTGTCTGCAGAAATTCCGATGCATACCTGGCTGGAACGTTTGGAGCTGGAAGGTCAGCAGGTGCAAATTCGTGGTGAATCCCGAAAGGCACTGACATTGATTGATACGCTGGAAGAGTCCGCTCATTTTAAGCGGGTGAGTTTTAAATCGCCGGTTACCCGCAGTAAGAATAGTGGCAAAGATAAGTTCCACATTCAGGCGCAAGTGGAGATGAATCATGAGTGAGGGATTGATGTCGCGCCGTAATCAGCCGCTGATTGCCTGGTTGTTACTTCTGCTGGTGGTGCTTGTCGGGGCGGTTTTTGTGGTGTTGCCAGTATTGGCCAAGTCACAGGAACTCAGTGATCAGGTGGATTCCGGTTACCGTCAGCTGAGTAAAATGCGTCAGATTAAACAGGCCACACCCGAATTTATTGCTGAATATGAACGTGTTCAGGCACAAGGGCTGGATAAGCTGTTTTACCCTGAAGGCATGACAGCCGCGCAGGTAGGCAAAGAATTACAAAAACAGCTGGCCGATGTGATCACTCAGCGCAGAGGTATATTGACCAGTTCGGAAGTGATTGATGACCTTGTCAATGAAGACGGTGAGCAGGAAGATAGCGGTTATCGCCGGGTGACTGTTCAGGCGGATTTTAAAGGTGATACCGCGTTATTACGTGAAGTGCTGCATCAGGCTTACCGTTCACGGCCATTGATGTTTGTTGACCGGCTGGAAGTTAAACCGCAACGCGATAGCGGTGAGGGCAGCGAGGCTAACAAACAACAACTGAAAGGTACGGTGCGGATTTCAACTTATTGGCGTGGAGGCGAGGCTAACGATGAAACGGTTAATTAATCCACCCATACAAAACTTGCTCTGGCTGGGCGGCATTGCTTGTTTGGGGCTGGCGGTATGGAGTGTCTGGCAATTGCGTCAGGCCGAAGAACAACAGTTTGCTACAGCCGGAGTGAGTGTTGATATTCCTAATGCGAGTGAGCTGAGTATCCCGGGCGTGCGTCAATATCGCCGCTTAGTGGAAGCGCCTTTATTTTGGGAAACACGCGCCCGTCCGAAAATAGCACCTCCGCCACCCAAAGTGGCTACTGCAGTCAAAGTGCCTGAAGTGATTGAAGTTGAACTGATGCCGCCAATGGGACGTTTAGTGGGTATTGTTGATCTGGGTGCTAAAAAATATGCATTAGTCAGAAATGAGAGTGAAAATAAAACCTTGTATAAAGGTGATGTGTGGGAAGGCTGGACGATCCAGGCTATTAATTCTGAACGGGTGGTGATTTCGGCTGGTAAGCAACGCACTGAAATTGCACTGATTGGCGATTTTGAAGCACCGGCAGCCAACAAGCAGATGCTGGCATCCCGCCAGCGACAGGATCAACGTAAGCGTAACCGCCAGCAGCAAATTCGTCAGGCACAGCAAAAACAACAGGCTAAACAGGCGCGCAATTATGACCGGGCCGGAGGGCAGCAAGGGGCACAGGCTAAACAAAACGGGGCAGTATCACGGGTTAACCCGGCACAACAGCAAGCCCGGGCGGCACAATCAGCACAGCAGGCTGAGCCAGCTCCCGTCTTATCGATTAAGGAGGCTTTGGAGGCGCGCCAGCGTTTAATGGCCTCTCGTTGGGGTAAAGAGCAGAAAAAATAGCAGAGTGGATAAAAATTAAAACTCACTTTATTAAACATTGTTAATAATAGAGTCATCCGATGAGTAGTAATGTTAATCGGATAAGCTAAAAGCTATAATAAACCTGAAATAAAAATTATAAAAATAAAGTGATAATGGGGTTTGCTTTGTGACTAACAAAAAAATAATGGCGGCTGTAATCAGCGTCCTGTGCGTGCTATCGGCATGCTCTTCTGTCAAAGACAGTCCGGGCTTTCGTAAAAATGTAAATACCAATCCATTTCAGCGCAGTGCTGCGGTGAAAAGCTTAGGCGAATCAGCACTGAGTGAAGTTGCACCACTTTATGCAGCAGCCCCTGCCGTGGCGCAACGAGCTGCTTATGCACCCGCCGGGCAGGCTCCTGCTCAAGCTGCCCGTCAATATCAACGGTCTGAACCTGACATGGAGCTGATTCTCGGTGATCATCAGTATTATCGTAAGGATGTTGCTCGTCCCACGATGGTTGGTAGCCGCAGCGGGCCTGGTGTTGCGCTGAACTTTGAGCGCGCCAGTATTCGTGAGGTAGTGGGCGTGGTATTGGGTGATATTCTTAAGAAAACCTATATTGTTGAGCCGGGTGTTGAAGGTGAGGTGACCATTAATTCCAGCGAGCCTATTCCCCGTGGCAGCCTGATTCCGACGCTGGAATCGTTATTACAGACTCAGGGCGCTGTGTTGTACCAGGATGAAACCGGTGGTTACCGTGTGGCAGCCCGGTCAAATCTGAAGGGCCGTGGTTTTATGCCTTCGACCTCCGGAAAAATCAAGCCGGGTTATAATATCCAGGTAGTGCCCTTGCGCTATATTCCGGTCGCGGAAATGCAGAAAATTCTGGAGCCACTGGCCAGTCCGGATGCCTTTGTGCGGGTGGATACTAATCGTAATATTCTGGTATTAGCCGGAACCAGTTCTGAGTTGTCTAATCTGCTGGCAACTATTCGTACCTTTGATGTAGACGTGCTACAGGGTATGTCGGTGGGTATTTATAAGATTAAGAATGTCGAAGCTCAGATCGTAGCCAAAAACCTTGATGCGCTGTTTGGAGAAAGCGGCAATAGCCCGATGGCTGGTATGGTTAAGATTATGCCGATTGAGCACATGAATAGTGTGATGATTATTTCCGCCAGCCCGGAATACCTCAAAGAAATGAAGAACTGGGTTGATCGCTTTGATAAGGCCGGGAAGGTCGAAGGTCAGCAGTTGTACGTGTATAAGGTGCAGAATGGTGATGCTGAACATCTGGCGGAAATGTTGTCACAAATTTTTTCCGGTAAAGGTAGCAGTAGGAAAACTAAAGGTACACTGGCCTCTAGTCTGGCTCCGGGGCTTCAGCCTGCGACGGTAGGTGGTGCGGAAGGTGGCTCGACAGCTAATAAGATTAAAACCATGCTGGGCGGGGATAATACTAATGGTAGCGGCGGTGTAACCATTGACCCGGATGCTGAAGTTAAAATTGTGGCGGATAAGACCAATAATTCATTGATGATTCTGTCCAGTGAGGCCATGTATAAACAGATTCAGGAAGCATTGGTACGTATTGATACGATGCCGATGCAGGTGCAGGTGGAAGCGACCATTATGGAAGTCACGCTGAATGAAAGTATGGAACACGGGCTGCAATGGTATTTCAGAAATAATAAAAATACATTAGGTGGTTTGGGTGTGGGTAGTCTCGGCTCTTCAACGCCGGGTGGCTTCTCATTCTCACTCAGTGGCGGTCTTAATGGTATTGAAGGTGTGATAAGTGCATTGGCACGTGAATCTGATGTGAAGGTTATTTCTTCACCTTCTGTGTTGGTGCTGGATAACCAGACAGCAGAAATCAGAGTCGGTGATCAGCAGCCTATTTATGCCAGTGCTTCATCCAGCTCCGATGGCGAAGTGTTAACACAATCTGTGCAATATAAAGATACGGGTGTGTCGTTAACGGTGACACCACAGGTTAATTCAAATGGCTTGGTGAAAATGGACATTAATCAGGATATTACGGATGTGGGTGATGAAGACACAGTTACCGGCAATCGCAGTTTTCTGCAGCGTAGAATTAAAAGTACGATCGCGGTACAAAGTGGTTCAACCATCGTGTTGGGTGGCCTGATTCGTGAGAATAAGAGTCAAAGTGATGCGGGTGTGCCGGTGCTTAAGGATCTGCCTATCGTGGGTAAGGCCTTTAAGAACTATTCCCGTTCCGGTAAGCGTACTGAATTACTGGTGCTGATTACGCCAACAGCGATTAAAGACCAGTCAGGTCTGGTGAAAACAGGGCAGGAAATGCGTGATCGTATGAAACGCCTGATGAACGATAATAGTTTTATCCAACAGTTAAGAGGTGAGTATGTCGAGTAAGTTTGACTGGTTGGCTTTAGTGCCTTTATGCTTAGTGTTAACTGCATGCAGTTCAGGTGAAATTGCCGTTAAGGAAGCTGCTCAGCAGCGTTGGAATGCTCTGGTTGATGGAGACCTCCATACTGCTTATCAGCATTACACGGATGCATTTAAAAAAGAAGTCCCCCTCCGCTACTATCGAAAACAAGTAAAAGGTGTGGGGTTGTGGAGTAAGGCGAAGGTAGATGCCGTAAGGTGTGATGATGCTGGTAACAGTTGTGATGCACAGGTGGAAATCACCGTGGCCATGAAAATGCGTGGTTTAGCTGATCCTGTTGAAACGACTGATGTTGTGAATGAAACTTGGGTTCGTGAAGGTGTATTTTCAGATTGGCGGTATTTAAAAAAATAATGAAATGAATTAGAATAATCAATGTAATGATGCGGTTCTTGTGGTCACTAAATTCCTAGCCCTGGAGCCAATACTGAGTTAGATACTCCATTAAAAAATATAAAAATCTCAGGAGGCACGAAAGTGTTCAAGAAAAAGAAAATTGCTCTCGGTGTTGCTGCGGGCTTCGTTGGCTTGGCAGGTATTATGTCCAGTGCACAGGCGGTACATGTAAACAAAGATGGTACTGGTCAGGCTTTATTGTTCCCCTATTACAATGCTCAGGAAGGCTACGTAACTAATATTAACCTGATTAATTCTACGGATGAAACGAAAGCAGTGCGTATTCGCTTCCGGGAGGGAAAAGAGAGTAAAGACGTACTCGATTTCAATCTCTATATGTCACCGGAAGATGTCTGGACAGGTAGTATCAGAATGGACAACAGTCAAGGTAGCCCGATAGCGTCTATCACTACGTCTGATCATACTTGTGCATTGCCTCTACTGGCTTCGTGTAAGACTGGTAAGTGTTCGGTGACTGAACCCTTTGCCGGCTTTTCGTATTATGACGGCCTGACTGCTGCGGATACGCTGGAAGGTTATGTTGAAGTCATCGAAATGGGTGTTGTGAGCGACTCCACGGTACAGTACGGTGTATTGCATCAGCGCGGCGAGCCTAATAACTGTGGCGTTGTAGCCGATGCCTGGTATCGTAATAGCTTTACAACGGGTCGTGGTGCTGCGGCAACAGGTCTTAGTGCTCCGACAGGTGGCATGATGGGGTCATCTGCTATTCTGAACGTTACTGAAGGTACAGCGATGGCTGTTGATCCTATTGCTTTCGATAACTACACCACAGAAGCACACCACACTCGTCCTGATGACACCAAAAACTTTGACTTACCCTCATTTTCATCAGGCAGTATCGAAACCAGTGAGGTTATGGTCAAGAAAGATGACGGCACGGTCGATATGGTGGTGACGAGCTGGGAGAAATATCACCACCCGGATGGTAGGATTGGTGATGCTTGTCTGCTGGATGACGATCCGCAGACTCCGGCTTGTGGTGATAATCCATATCCGATTGCTCATGCCTTATTGGCCTCCAATATTATGAATGAGTACTTCCTTGATCC
>CACVAV010000005.1 GCA_902727945.1 uncultured Thiotrichaceae bacterium
CCCGAACCTGAGAATGGAAGTAATCGGTAAACTAGAAAATCGGGGTTACGATGGCGGTAAAGTTGATTCACTAAAGGGCATGGCTGATCGTGATGCGAGCGTTGATGTTGGTGGCCGGATGGCCTTGCATACTGATATGGGGTTGTTCAGTATTGATGCCACGACGGATGCCAGCGGCACGCACAAAGGCCACGCCGTTGATCTGCGTTTTGGCCCGGATCTCTATAAGCAAAAATGGAATGGTTCCCGTGAATTATCAGTGGGCATGTTGGCTGGCGTTAAATGGGAAAGCGACGAGGTGGTGAATTATTACTACGGCGTGCGTGATTCAGAAGCTACAGCCAGCCGGGCGGCCTATCAGGGTAAAGCCGCTATCACACCTTATCTGGGGTTGGATGCACAGCTCAGTCTGACCCCGCACATTACCTTGGAGGGTAATATTCTTTACCGGAAAAACCCGGATGAAATCACCGACAGCCCGATTGTCGATGATAGTCAGTCAGTGGAAGCTAATGTTGGTTTGACATATTGGTTCTGAATTTAGGGTAGTCAGCGGTTCCTGTTGACTACCTTTCCCGCAACAACCACCGCACGCCCACAAAAGTAACCAATAAAATCATGGTGATCATTAGAACCGTGGCGGAACCGGCAACAGCAGGTGTGTCCACTTGTTTACTCGAAATGCCAAACGCGGCCCAGGCAATGACCAGCCCGTAAGCCATATCACTACGTATCATCACGACCACCACCGAAATAGCAGCCACTAAAGCCAGCTTTAACAATGTCCAGTTCACTGCACTCAGCCCTACGGCATTCCAGTCATAAGCTGACTGCAGAATGCTGATATTGGCCATGGTTGCAACCGTAATCCAGGCGACATAAAGGCTGAATGGCAGGTAGAGAAATACACGTTGCCCCAGTGTGGCGGGGCTTCCTGCTGCTCCTAATGTGCGATAAATAGCGATTAATGACAATAGGATTCCGATCATCACCAGTAAAGATAACGGCAGTAATTCATAATGCCAACTGAAAATCCAGGCGATGTTAGCGCCACAGCTGATAATGAAAAACTGACTGACTTTGGCGACCAGTGCATTTTTGCGTTGTGCCGGTAGCGCCTGATAAATGACAAACGCTGCGAGGAAGGTATAAATTACTCCCCAGATGGCGAAGGTGAAGGCATCCGGGGTGAATAGTGAGGAATACTTATCTGAAATATCTTTTTGGGTCAGTCCGCCAATGGGTATGGCATTCGAGAGATAATTAACCAGTAAAACGGTGAGAAAGGCAACAATGCTGCCACCCCAGTCGGTTATTCTTCGTTCCATGATGTGACACTCCTTGTTGTGTTAGGCACTAATTGCAATCTAACAAGACTAATGTCAAAACAACGTGAACAAAATAGGGGTTTAGCCCTCGCTATTAACCAGCCGCAACCCAACGCCTTTAACCGTCTGAATCATGGCAAATTCGAAGGGGTGATCCAGCACCTTGCGCAGGTTGTAAACATGGCTCCGCAACACATCAGTATCCGGCATATCAGTGCCCCACAACTCTTGTTGCATGGCTTCCCGGCTGACAATAGCGGGTGATTCCCGCATCAGTATCCGCAGTATTCTGAAGCCGGTCGGTGACAGGATGATTTCTTTATTCGCACGCCATACCTGCTGGCTGCTGCTGTCCAGGATGAGATTACCAATCTGACTACGTTTGCGTGTGACTTCGCCGCGCTGGCGTTTCATTAGCGCAGTCAGGCGTGCCACCAGCTCCTGATTAGCAAACGGTTTCACCAGGTAGTCATCCGCACCGCATTCAAAGCCGGTGAGTTTGTCGTCCAACTGATCACGTGCCGTCAGCATCAGCACCGGTGTATCAATATTATATTGCTGCCGCAGTTGTTTACAGACATTAAAACCATCCATATCCGGCAGATTAATATCAAGTACGATGGCGTCATAAGTATTCGTTTTAGCCAGCTCTAACCCTTGAAACCCACGCGCAGCATAATCCACCTCAATGTCTTCTATGGCGAGGTAATCCATGATAGTTTCAGCTAATAAGTGATGGTCTTCGATCAGAAGTATTAACATTTCAATTGATCCGTAATCGTTCTTGAATCGTGCGGTGTCTATTAAAAAGAACCATGC
>CACVAV010000006.1 GCA_902727945.1 uncultured Thiotrichaceae bacterium
TGTTGCTGTGCTTCGGTCACATAAAGGTATTTAACGGTTTCGCCTACCACAAAATTAAACCGCACACTGGCATCTTCCGCGTTCTTGGAGTGTTCCGTGATCAATTCCCGCAGCTGTTTGCGTACCTTTTTACGGCGTGCTGCTGCTTCACGTTTTAAACGTTCTTCAGTCTCACGTTCATCACGTTCCAGTTGATTACGCTGCTGGTAGAACTTCGCCAGATCAGAGCCTTCTTTTTTGGCTGGTTTTTTTGCAGCCGGTGCAGGGGCCGTTCCTTTTGCAGAAGTTGGGTTCTTCCGGGAAGCGTTTGGATTGCCCTGTCTATGCGGTTTCTGGTGCTTGCCAGCTTTGTGATCTTTTGATCGGGATTTTGCTCTGGCTTTCTGCTGTTGCTTATTCTCTTCAGATTGGTCGATCTGGTTTTGTGTTACCAGACCGGCCTTCAGCAACTGATCACTGAGTGAGTTAGACATACTTTTTTTGATTTTACCTAAATAGTTGCAAGTTCAGCTTTGATGGCATTGAAGATGTCTTCCATTTCACCGACACCGTTAACGCGCTTCAGTAAGCCTTTTTCTTCATAGTAACCAATTAAAGGTGCTGTATTTTCTTCATATACAGACAGTCGGTTCCCAATAGTTTCTTCATTATCGTCTGCACGATGATACAGTGCTTCACTACCACACGCATCACAAATGTTTTCCTGCTTAGGTGGTGAGAAATAGCGATTGTAGACTGCACCACAGGATTTGCAGGACAAGCGGCCGGTCAGGCGTTTCATCAGCACTTCAAAATCGACATCGATTAATAATCCGGCTTGAATCGGCTGGTCGACTTCGCCCAGTAACGCGTCAAGGCTGGCAGCCTGGCTCAGGTTACGTGGGAAACCATCCAGAATAAAACCATTCTGCGCATCCTCCTCCTGAATGCGTTCTTTAATCATACCCAGTACGATGTCATCAGAAACCAGGTTACCGGCATCCATCGCGGTTTTGGCTCTGACGCCCAGTTCTGAACCTGATGCAACGGCTGCACGCAGCAGGTCGCCGGTAGAGATTTGAGGGATATTATAAAGCTTGGTGAGTCGTTGAGCCTGGGTGCCTTTACCTGATCCGGGGGCACCTAGAAGAACAATACGCATGACATTTTCCTTTCCATTCCAATCATAGGGGTACTTCTTATACTCTAAACAAATGTTGCAGTGCAAGTCAGATTAGTCGCGTATGCCTCATTGTTAACCCACATCTTTGCCTTTGATCTTCTTTATAATCAGCTTTGTCAATTGAATACACACAGTATGCTGCCTATAATAGCCCGATTTTAACCAAAGGTAGTTTTATTATGAATATGGATAATCTGGCAGTAGGGAAAGACGTTCCTGAATCAGTCAACGTCATCATTGAAATCCCGGCACATGCTTCTCCGGTAAAATATGAAGTCGATAAAGACAGCGGTGCTTTATTGGTTGACCGCTTTATGTCTGCTCCGATGTTTTACCCGGCTAACTACGGTTTTGTGCCACACACACTGTCTGATGACGGCGATCCGGTGGATGTACTCGTAGTCACTCCGGTACCTTTGGTTCATGGTTGTGTTATTCCGGCGCGTCCCGTTGGCATGTTGAAAATGTCTGATGAAGCTGGTGAAGATGCGAAGATTGTGGCGGTGCCTGCTGGTAAATTGTCTACTGAGTACACTGATATAACATCTTATAAGCAATTACCGCCTTTATTGATTCAGCAAATCCAGCACTTTTTTGAGCATTACAAAGAGCTTGAAGCCAACAAGTGGGTTAAAGTTGATGGTTGGGCCGATGCCGATGAAGCGAAAGAAGAAATCCTGTCTAGCATCCGTCGTTACGAAGAAGCCTGATTCGGGAATGGGCGATGATCCGGCATTTCTGCACTATATCCCGTTTTGGGTTTGTGGATAGTCGTCCCGATTCGCTATACTGGTTTTCATGCCTGAACAGAGGTTAGGTATGAGAACCGGATTACACCGTTTATTAATGATCAAAAAAATTACTGACAACTGATATATATGCCTCAGGGTGAGCGAATATCGATAAAGACTGACCGCGACGAACTGCAACTGTTCCGTTCACGCGCCATCGTGGCCGCAGTCTTAGTACTGATGGCTTTGTTGGGTATTGTCGGTCGCCTTTATATTTTACAGATTAAAGGCCACGAAGAATACACTGAACTATCGCGACTGAATTATCAGCGCAGCATTCCTGTGCCACCGATTCGTGGCCTGATTTATGACCGCAATGGTGTGCAGGTAGCCGATAACCATGCTCAGTATGTGCTTGAAGTGGTGCGCGATAGTGTGCCTGATCAGAATAGTGATGGCAGAAGACGTTGGGTCGACGTGACGCTGATGCTGGAGCGCTTGGGTAAGATCGTTCCGTTGTCTGAAAAAGAAATCCGTATTTTTACGCAACAGGTACAGCGCAGAAGCCGTTATGAGCCAACCCTGTTGAAAGAAAATATGACGGATGAAGAAGTAGCCCGCTTCGCCGTGAATAAACTACGTTTTCCCGGTGTGAACCTGGAACGGCGTATGCAGCGTTATTACCCGCACAAAACCATAGCCAGTCATGTTATCGGTTATGTTGGCCGGGTGGATGAGCGCGATCTGAAACGGGTGAATCAGAAGAATTATGCCGGTACGTCTCATATCGGTAAGATTGGTGTTGAAGCTGCTCATGAAGACCTGTTGCATGGCACCACCGGTTATAAAATGATCGAAGTGGATGCACACGGTAAGCATCAGGATATGTTGTCCGAAGAGAAGCCTGTAGGCGGCCAGGATTTAATTCTGGGGTTGGATATGCGGCTACAGATTAAGGCTGAAAATCTTCTGGAGGGTGAGCGTGGTGCGATTGTTGCATTGGATCCCCGCAATGGTGAGCTACTGGCAATGGCCAGCGTACCGGCTTTTGATCCCAACTTATTCGTTGATGGCATTTCGCACAAAAATTACAAGGCCCTACGGGATAATCCGGGGCGGCCATTGTATAACCGGGCTTTGCAGGGTACTTATCCACCCGGATCGACGGTTAAGCCAATGATTTCATTAGCGGGCTTGTATGAAAAGGCGACCTACGCGACCAGGCGGGTTTATGATCCGGGGTTTTTCCAGATTCCGGGGCATCGCCACCGTTACCGTTGCTGGAAGAAAGTAGGGCATGGTTCCATGGACATGGATCATGCGATTGCTAAGTCTTGTGACACCTATTTTTATGACCTTGCTTATCGTATGGGAGTTGATAAGTTTTCGTCTTACATGGGTTTGTTCGGTTTTGGTGAGCGTACCGGTATTGACCTGACTTCTGAGTCCAGTGGGCTGATGCCGACACCTGAATGGAAATCACGCCGCCATAAACAGATTTGGTATCCGGGAGATACGGTTAATATTGGTATAGGACAAGGCTACTGGCTGGCGACACCCCTGCAATTGGCGCATGCGACCGCCACCATCGCTATGCGTGGCAAACGTATCCGCCCCAGAGTACTACGCGGTGTGCGTACTGCAAAAGATGAGCCGGAGCGTTTGCTGGAACCGGAGCTGGTGGCACATATCCCGTCACAGAATTCAAAGGACTGGGAGCGTGTGGTTGATGCGATGGTCAATGTTATGCACTCCTCTTATGGTACAGCGCGTGGTTCAGGAAAAGGTGCGCAATTTACCATTGCCGGTAAAACGGGAACTGCTCAGGTGTTCGGTATCGCACAGAACGCCACTTACGATGCTACGCGCTTAGCTAAACGTTTGCATGACCATTCTTTGTATGTCGCTTTTGCACCCGCTGAAAACCCGCGTATTGCTCTTGCTATTGTGGTGGAAAATGGTGGTAGTGGCAGTAAAGTGGCAGCACCTACCGGGCGCAAGATGTTAGATGCTTATCTGTTGGATAAATATGAGGAACCTAAAGAAGAAGGCGAAGCTGATGATGAAAAACTGAAGGTTAGCCAGGGAAGCTCTACCCAATGATTTCAGAATTACTCCCTCCTTATGTTATCAAGGCGCTGGAGAAAGTTGATCTGATTATGATGGCGGCATTGGCGCTGCTGATGTTTATCGGGGCGATCACACTTTACAGCGCCAACGATGGTTCAATGTCATTGGTCTACCGGCAGGGTATGCACTTTCTGGCTGGCCTGGTGTTATTGCTGTTGTTTTCTCAGATACAAAGCAAAACGTTAAAACAGTTTGCCATTTGGGCCTATGGAGCGGGTCTGATTTTACTGGTGTTAGTGCTGCTTTTCGGTGTAGAGAAAAAGGGTGCGACGCGTTGGTTGTATATAGGCATTGACTTCCAGCCATCCGAGGTGATGAAACTGGCTGTGCCGATGATGCTGGCTTATTTCTTTGCTGAGAAGCCTTTACCGCCACGGTTTATTGACGTGTTGATTGCGCTGGTACTGGTATTTATTCCGATGTTGCTAATTTTACAACAGCCGGATCTGGGGACTTCATTACTGATTGCTTTGTCGGGTATCTTTGTTATTTATCTGGCGGGTATATCCTGGTGGATGATCGGTGGTGCCATTACGTTGGTTTCTGTGGCGGCCCCGTTGATGTTTTTTTACGGCATGCGGGACTACCAGCGGCAACGGGTCATGACTTTGTTTAATCCCGAGCAGGATTTGCAGGGCGCGGGCTATCATATTTTTCAGTCTAAAATAGCAATTGGTTCGGGTGGCACTTACGGCAAAGGTTGGCTGGAGGGTGATCAGTCCCGGCTTGATTTTCTGCCGGAGCGCCACACTGATTTTATATTTGCCGTGTTTGGTGAAGAGTTCGGTTTTCTGGGGAATCTGTTTTTGCTGGGCTTGTATATGTTTATCATCTGGCGTGGTTTATGGCTGGCAACTAAAGGCGCTGATACCTTTGCACGCCTGCTGGGTGGTAGTCTTAGTCTGACATTTTTTCTGTATCTGGTGGTGAATACCGGTATGGTAAGTGGTGTTTTGCCAGTGGTGGGTGTGCCGTTGCCGTTGGTGAGTTATGGCGGAACCTCTATTCTGACCTTAATGACTGCTTTTGGTATGCTGATGGGTTTAAAAAAACGCAAGCGAATTTACCAGGCTGAGGATTGAAATCAGCAGAAAAGCTGTCGTTGATTAAGCGGAAAGGGGGCTGAGTTGTTACATACTATGGGGACGTATGGGTACAGTGATCAGGGCTTTTCCTGGAGCGGGCTTTGTTTATATAACAAATAATTATAAGCGATAATAATAATGATGAAAACTTTACTACAAAAAAGCATTTTAGGGGTCGCCTGCGGACTACTGGTACTATTGAGCGGTTGTGGCATGATAGGCGGCAAGGATAAATCTTTGCCGGAGACTGTATTAGCGACACCGCCGCTAAAAATGATGCCCCGTGTTGCGGGTGGCGGTACGGGCAGTTGCGGCAATGAACCGACTTACACGCTCAATGGTAAAAGTTACCGTGTGCTGAGTTCGGCGGCTGGTTATCGCGAAGAGGGTGTAGCATCATGGTATGGAGCGGAGTTTCAGGGCAGTGATACAGCGGGTTGTGAAACCTTTGATATGAATGGTTTTACGGCTGCCCACCGCACATTGCCTTTACCGAGTATTGTGCGGGTGCGGAATTTACAAAATGGCAAGTCGGTTATTGTCAGAGTGAATGACCGGGGGCCTTTTGATAGTAATGGCTTGATTCAGCTGTCATTTGCGGCGGCTAATACGCTGGGGATGACCAAGGGCAGCCGGGTGGCTAAAGTTAGTGTGGAAGCTTTGAGTGGAAAGGCTGCCAGTGTTTCAGCGCAGGCCCCGGGTCGCCCGGCTCTACGGCCTGCATCGGTCAGGCAGGTAAAGAAGCCCAGTCCCGGACAGGTTGCCGCGATTCAGCAGGCTAAGCGTAGTGGCAAGAGTTTTTTCGTGGTAGTGAAAAATTACCGCGAGCAGTCTGAAGCCCTGGATATGTTTATACGTCTGACTTCTGTTGGATTAAATAAAACTGAGATGGCTTCGGCGATGAGTAGAGGTCAGAAGATGCATCAGGTGCGGATTGGCCCGTTGTATACGCAGGATCAGATTGATAATGTACGGGATTCGTTGGAAAGTAATGGTTTGGCAACCTTCAAAGTTGTGGAAATTAAATAATACCGTGGAAGTTGAAAACTTTCATGCTAGTTAGGGATAAAAGGATGTTGGCTAGAAAATTATTGTTGTCGTGGTTATTGTCACTGGCACTGATGGGTTCAGTGTGGGCTGAGACAGGGAAAATACATGCGTTAGCGCCCGGCGCGCCGGATGTGGATGCGAATAGCTTCCTGCTGATTGATTTTCAGAGCGGGGAGGAGCTGGTTGCCTTAAATCAGGGTATGAGGGTGGAACCCGCTAGCATTACTAAGCTGATGACGGCTTATATTCTTTACCGTGAGTTAGCTAAGGGCACTATTAAGCTGGACGAAGATGTGTTGATTTCTCAACGTGCGTGGGAGATGAAAGGTTCGCGCATGTTTGTTGAGGTTGGCAAGAAGGTAAAGTTGGAAAAGTTGTTACGTGGACTGATTATTCAGTCTGGCAATGATGCAGCAGTTGCACTGGCAGAGCACGTGGCGGGTAGTGAAGCTGCGTTTGCCGAGCGGATGAACAAGGTGGCTGCAGAGTTGGGCATGAAAGATTCACGTTATCAGAACGTTACCGGCTGGCCTGGTAAGGATCATTATACGACAGCACGGGATATTGTCTTGTTGACGCGTGCTTTGATTACTGAATTTCCGGATCGTTATAAATTGTATTCTGAAAAAGAATTTACTTATAACAATATCAAACAGCACAACCGGAATAAATTATTGTGGCGTGACGATACCGTCGATGGCGTGAAAACCGGCCACACGGAGTCAGCGGGTTATTGTTTGGTGGCGTCTGCCCTGCGCGATAATATGCGTCTAATTTCGGTAGTGCTGGGAGCAGGCAGTCAGAATAGTCGTTCTGAGTCCAGCCAGCGGTTGCTGGAATACGGCTTCCGCACGTTTGAAACGCACAAGGTTTATGACGGCGGGGAAGTGTTGTCTGAAGTGCGGGTCTGGTCGGGTGATAAAAAGAACGTAGCCGCCGGTGTGATTGATGATTTTTATGTCAGTGCGGGTAAAGGTCGTTATGATCAGATTAAAGGTGTTGTGCAGTTCGATAAGTCGATTGATGCACCTATCAGGCGCGGTGACGTGTTAGGGAAAATTATCCTGTCTGATGATGGCACTGTGCTGAAAGAAGCTGATTTGCTGGCATTGGAAGATGTGGCTGAAGGTGGCATCTGGAGTCGTATGTCTGATAGTGTACTGAAAATTTTCTCAGATTAAGGTGATAGAGAATGCATCGTTTCGGACAGGAAAAAGAGTTAGCGCTCGAGTTCCCCTGTGATTTTCCCATTAAGGTAGCGGGTAAGACGCATGCTACTTTTGAAGTGCGGATTTGTGAGATTGCTGAACGTCATGATCCTGCGTTTTCAGCAGATAAGATTCGCCGTAACCAAAGCCGGACAGGTAAATACAGCAGTGTGACGCTGGGTATTACTGCGACCAGTAAAGAACAGATTGATATGATTTACCGTGATTTAAAAAGTTGCGAGCTGGTGCTGTGGGCGTTGTAAACGCGCGCGTGCTTGGTAAAGATCTGCCGTACCCTGAAATCCTGCTGAAAATGCAGGATTTCACACGTCTGCGTACTGAAGATACGCCGGATGAAATCTGGTTGCTGGAACATGAGCCGGTGTTCACTTTAGGCCGCAATGGTAAAATGGAACACGTATTAAATCCCGGTGACATCCCTGTTATTCCTATCGATCGTGGTGGTCAGGTGACTTACCACGGGCCGGGGCAGTTGATTGTTTATCTGTTGCTGGATGTGAAGCGTATGGACATGGGCGTACGTGAGCTGGTGATGAAGATTGAGCAGTCGGTGATTGATCTGTTGGCTAAGCATGATATTGAGGCTGTTGGTGATCGTGGTGCACCGGGCGTTTATGTGGCGGGTAAGAAGATTTCTGCGTTGGGTTTGCGGGTGAGCCGGGGTAAGACTTATCATGGCCTGAGCCTGAATGTGGATATGGATCTGGAGCCGTTTCAGCGGATTAATCCTTGTGGGTATGAGGGGTTGGAAGTGACGCGGTGTGTGGATCTGGGGATGGATGAGAGTGTGATGGAAGTGGCGGGGGAGCTGTGTGGCGAGCTGGCGCGGAATCTGGGGTATGAGCGGGTTTGTTGGGAGATGTGATTAGCTGGATAGCTCCATCTGCTGCATGATGTTTTCAGTGTGCCCTGCTTCGGGGGTTTTCATCGTGTTTTCATCGTGTGGATTTGAGGTATTTAGTATAGCACCTATACCTCACCAGCACCCCGCCCGGCCTGACAAAGATAAAACGTAGCTACCCGATCAAACTTCGCCGCATATCCCTCATTAATAACCCGCTGTACACTCTCAACTGTATCATCCGGCACCAGCGCAATTACGCAACCACCAAAGCCACCCCCCGTCATCCGTACACCACCACGCTCACCAATATACTCATGCACAGTAGCCACCAACCAGTCAATCTCCGGCACCGTGATCTCAAAATCATCCCGCATAGAGCGATGAGACTCCGCCATCAGTTGTGACAGCCGGGTAATATCATTACCTGCCAATGCGTCTGCTGCTTCCAGCGTGCGCACGTTTTCAGTAATCACATGCCGTGCCCGTTTAGCCGTAACCACATCCAGATCGGTGGCCGTATCCAGCTGAGCTAACTCCACATCCCGCAGCGCCTTAACACCAAAATAATCAGCAGCAGCCTCACATTGCTGGCGACGCGTGTTGTATTCACTTTCCACCAGCCCTCGGGGCTTATTGGAATCGATAATCAGAATATTCAGGCCATCCGGTATGGAAACCGGCTTAGTGCTCAGGTCACGGCAATCAATCAATAGCGCATGTCCTTCAACACCACTGGCGCTAATCAGCTGATCCATAACCCCGCACATACAGCCAACGAACTCATTTTCCGCCTGTTGGCTGATCAGGGCCATGTCAGCGGGACTGATCTTCAGGTCGTAAGATGTGTTAAAACACTGCGCGATCAGCACCTCCAATGAGGCCGAAGAACTGAGTCCGGCACCTTGTGGGATATTGCCGCTGATGACCATATCCAGCCCACCGAATTGATAACCTCTCGCCAGTAAAACACTAACCACCCCACGGATGTAATTGGCCCAGGGCTTGTCATTATTGTGCTCTATTGGCTGGCTGATATCGAAGGTATCGACCTGCTGTCCATAGTCAGTAGCCACCACCCGCACAATAGCATCATCACGTACTTTCGTAACGGCCAGCGTGTAGCGGTCAATCGCACAAGGCAGTACAAAACCATCATTATAATCGGTATGTTCACCAATCAGGTTAACCCGTCCCGGCGCTGCAAAGTGATGGCTGGCAGGCGCACTCACTATTTGTTCAAAAATGGCCTCAATCGGCGCGAAGTCTTGCGCTAGTTCGTTTGTATTCATTAGTCAGTAGTCAGGTAATGTTTATCATCAACGGCCCGTAAACGCTCAGCCGCCTGTTCCGGGGTTAAATCACGCTGTGCCTCGGCCAGCATTTCATAGCCCACCATAAATTTACGCACCGTCGCCGAGCGTAACAGTGGCGGGTAAAATACCGCATGTAGTTGCCAATAATCCAGTGCTTCCGCTTCAGCATCGAAGGGGGCGTAATGCCAGCCCATTGAGTAAGGGAAACTGGTCTGGAACAGGTTGTCATAGCGGGTGGTGAGCTGCTTTAAGGCCAGCGCTAAATCTTCACGTTGTGCAGTACTCAACGCATCAAAACGGGCAACAGCAGTCAATGGTAATAATAAGGTTTCAAACGGCCATTCAGCCCAATAGGGCACCACGGCAATCCAATGCTCAGTTTTAACTACCACCCGTTCACCGGATTCCGCTTCCAGTCTGGCATAATCCAGTAACAGGTTACTTTGCTGTGCTTGCCGGTATTCTTTTAAATGATGATGTTTACGTTCAATTTCATTCGGCCAGAAATCACTGGCCCAGATCTGACCATGCGGATGTGGTTGTGAACAGCCCATCATCGCACCCTTATTCTCGAAGACCTGTACCCAGCTGTAGTCTTTACCCAGTGTAGTGGCCTGTTCTAACCACATGCTGATAATACCGTTGATTTCTTTAATAGAAAGCTCCGGCAAAGTCAGGCTATGATTTTCTGAATAGCAGATCACGCGGCTTAAACCACGCGCACTCTGGTTGCGTAGTAAAGGGTGGTCATTGTTTTCGGCGACGGGTGTATCGGTCAGTAATGCAGGAAAATCATTGCCGAATACATGGCACCCCTGATAATCCGGATTATGCTGTCCGCCCATGCGCTCATTGCGCGGACACAGATAGCATGACGGATCATGCTCAGTGCGGGTCGGACGTTCATTATCTTCGGCCTGCCCCTGCCACGGGCGCTTGCCACGTTGTGGTGATACCAGTACCCATTTGCCACTCAATGGGTTATAGCGCCGGTGTGGGTGTTCTTCCGGGTTAAAGTCGGTAAAGTCGGTCATGTTGCTCCCATCACTCTACAATTATTCAATTTTCAAATCTCCACCATAATCGGATCAAATACCATCTCATAATACTCATCTAAATTACAGGCGTTCACAAATACCGTGCCATCCTGCTCAACCCGGCCATAAGCTTCATGAATATGACCACAGGCATGTACTTTGGGCTTGATCCGCTGAATGGTTTGTAGCAGATCGTAACAACCCGCCTGTGTGCCATCAACACACGTATCCAGAATGCCAAAGGCTGGCCCGTGCGTCAGTAATACATCGGTGTTTTCCGGTATCAAATCCCAGTGCGCCTGAATATCGCTGCCGCGTTCGC
>CACVAV010000007.1 GCA_902727945.1 uncultured Thiotrichaceae bacterium
TCAGGCAGGCAGTCCAGTGTTTCCAGATGTAGCAATATATCGCTGGCCATGATGCCGCTGCCTGCACCAAATTCGAGGAACTGCCAATTCTTATTGATTTGCAGTTCGCTGGCACAACGGTTAGCGATACACCGTGAAAAAAGCGGTGAGATTTCGGGGGCGGTAGTGAAGTCACCTTCTGCACCCAGTTTGTTTTTTCCGGCCACATAATAACCCAGTCCGGGTTCATACAATGCCATTTGCATGTAGTGGCGGAAGGAGATGCTGCCCGCCGGACTTTCTTGTATAGCAGCTTTGATACGTCCGGCTAAACGCTGACTGTGTTGCAGCTCAATGTCTGAGGGTGTGGGCAGTCTCAATGGCTACGTTCAATCGCAAACCAGGCCAGTGTTTCCAGCGCTTGGCGGTGCGGGCTATCCGGAATCAGTTGCAGGTTCTCAATGGCAGCTTCGGTTTCCTTTTTAGCCTTATCCAGTGTGTAATCAATAGCACCGGTGGCCTGAATCGCCTGCATAATGGTATCTATATGCTCCATGCCACCTTTTTCAATAGCTTCCCGTAAAGTAGCTGCGGTATCACCCGTGCTACGCTGCAAGGCAATAATTAATGGCAGGGTAGGTTTGCCCTCAGCCAGATCATCACCGACATTTTTACCCATTTCTTCAGCATCAGCGGTGTAATCGAGCACATCATCAACTAGTTGGAATGCGGTGCCCAGGTGCATGCCATAGTTGGCCATTGCAGTTTCCTGTTCCGGCGATAGTTCCGCCAGCACAGCACCTAATTGGCAGGCTGCTTCAAATAATTTCGCCGTCTTGGAGTGGATCACTTCCATGTAACTGGCTTCGGTGGTGTCCGCATCATGACAGTTCAGTAGCTGTAACACCTCACCCTCAGCAATGACATTGGTCGTACTGGCGAGAATTTCCATCACCCGCATGCTGTTCACGCTAACCATCATTTCAAATGAGCGTGAGTACAGGAAGTCGCCGACCAGTACGGCAGCCTGATTGCCCCAGACATTATTAGCGGTTTCTTTACCACGACGCAGATCAGACTCATCGACCACATCATCATGCAGCAGCGTGGCGGTATGAATGAATTCAACAATGGTGGCAACATCAATGTGCTGCTCCGCCTTATAACCACAGGCGCGGGCGCTGATGAGTGCCAGCATCGGGCGCAGCCGTTTTCCGCCACTACCTATAATGTAATGACTGAGCTGGTTAATAAGCACGACATCAGAATACAAACGTTCCTTAATCAGACGGTTGACCGCCTGCATGTCATCTTCGATTAATTGTAGGATTTCGTTGAAATTCATTATTAGTGTATCGTTGGTTTCAGGGTCGGAAAGCTTGGCATGCTAGGAAGAGCACCTGCCTGTGTCAAGTGCTTCGGTAGGGGTAAGGAAGTATTTCATGTAAATCATATTAATTCATTTGACCTTGTTGTTGTTCACCAGTAGAATTTGCGGCCTTTTTATAGGACATTTTTCGGAGCTACGATATGTACGCGGTAATAGCAACAGGCGGTAAACAGTACCGTGTCGCAAAAGGCGATGTCATCCAGATTGAAAAATTGGATGCAGAAGAAGGTGCAAGCATTGATTTTGACAATGTCCTGATGGTAGGTGAAGGTGAAGATGTAAAAATCGGCGCGCCTTACGTTGAAGGTAGCAAAGTCGTTGCTACAGTCAAGTCTCAGATGCGTGGCGAGAAGATCGAAATTATGAAATTTCGTCGTCGTAAGCACCATCAGAAGCGTACGGGCCATCGCCAGTACCTGACTCAAATCGAAATCCAAGACATTACAGGATAAGGGTAATCAGACATGGCACATAAGAAAGCAGGCGGTAGTACCCGCAACGGACGCGATTCGGTATCTAAACGATTAGGTGTGAAGCGCTACGGTGGTCAGTTTGTATTAGCTGGTAACATTATTATTCGTCAGCGTGGCACTAAGGTTCATCCCGGCAGTAATGTAGGTTGCGGTAAAGACCATACATTATTTGCTAAAGCTGATGGTTTCGTGACTTTTGAAAAGAAAGGCCCGAAGATGCGTCAGTTTGTTAGCATCAAACCGGCAGAGAGTGCAGCACAGCAATAAGACTGGCTCTTGCGACAATCGGT
>CACVAV010000008.1 GCA_902727945.1 uncultured Thiotrichaceae bacterium
ACGACTAAGCTGATCAATAACTTTATGGGCATGACGACTGCAGTGGCTATGTCGCAAGCTTTTGCGGTCGCTGAGCTGGCGGGTGTTGATCGCCAGCAGCTGTTTGACATTATGTCCGCAGGGCCATCTAATTCTCCGTTTATGCAATTCTGTAAAAACTATGCGGTTGATGGTGATAGTAATTTAGGTTTCTCTATCGCCAATGCCAATAAAGACCTGAGCTACTTCCTGGAAATGGTTGAGAACCTGGGTACACGTGCTCAGATTGCTGAAGGAACTTCGTCTAATCTTCAGGCCGCGCTTGATAACGGCATGGGCGATGGCAATGTCCCTGAGATCTACGATTACTTCCTGAAATTAGGCAAGTAATAAAGCAGTACCAAAATCTGTGGAGGAGTGTCTCTGCCGATTTTACACCCGCCTGAGTATTCTTCTAAGCACTGTTGATTCCGTTGGCAGTGCTTATCTTTTGAAAATGCTTATCGGGCATGATCCTGAGTCACTTGTGGCATAATCCATTGCTATCTACAGACCTCTGGAATCAGGAAGCTATTTATGCCCACACTTAACTGGATTGGTAAGGAAGCCGTTGTGCGCCATCATCGGGATGTGCCGTATCGCTTGCTGGAACCTGTGGCTGATTTATCCTGTGGTGAAACTGATTCCGGCAATCTGATTGTGGAGGGCGATAATCTCCATGCGCTGAAGGCTTTGCTGCCGCGTTATGCCGGTAAGGTGAAGTGTATTTATATCGACCCGCCTTACAATACCGGGAATGAAGGCTGGGTGTATAACGATAATGTGAACAGCCCTGAAATCCGGCGCTGGCTGGGTGAAGTGGTGGGTAAGGAAGGCGAAACGCTGGATCGGCATGATCGCTGGCTTTGTATGATGTACCCGCGTTTGGTGTTGCTGAAGCAGTTTTTGGCTGAGGATGGGGTTCTTTTAATGAGCTTAGATGACAATGAGGCCGGGCATGCTAAATTGTTATTAGACGAGATATTCGGCTCAGCCAATTTCATTGCACAGCTTGTTTGGGAGAAAGGCAGGAAGAATGATGCCAGGTTTTTTTCTGTTGGGCATGAATATATATTTGTCTATGCAAAATCAAAAAGTCATTTGAAGAGCAAAAAAACAATCTGGAGGCAAGAAAAAGAAGGCGCTAGCCAGATTTATGAGGAGTATTTGCGCCTGAAGTCTGTGCACGATGGCGACCTATCAAAAATTGAGGCAGGCTTACGGAGTTTTTATAAGTCACTGGAGCGAAATCATCCTTCTAAAAAACACAGCAGATATAACAAAGTAGATCAGAATGGTGTTTGGCGAGATGACAATATGTCATGGCCTGGAGGGAATGGGCCTAAGTATGAAGTGAAGCACCCCGTTACAAAACAGCCATGCGCTATCCCTAATGGTGGCTGGAGGTACTCTACTCCTGAGAAAATGCAGGCGATGATTGATGAAGGTAAAGTCATCTTTCGTGAAGATCACACAGAGTCGCCAATCAGAAAAACGTACTTGGTTCGGGATAAGACGTTGGGCTTGGAAGATTCAGAGGACATTGGGCGTGAAGTGATGGGTTCTTACTTTTATCGTAGTGGAATTCAGGCTGCTAATGAACTTCATGAAATATTTGGAGATAAAAGTTTTCCTAACCCAAAGGATAAAGATATTATTGGTAGTCTGGTGAACTATGTAACATGCAACGATAAGCATGCAGTCATTTTAGATTCATTTGCTGGTTCAGGAACCACTGCTCATGCGGTTTTGAAGCTTAATACTTTAGACAATGGGCAGCGCAACTTCATTGCAGTTGAAATTAATGCCAATGTGGCGGTACAAGTAACAAGGCAAAGAATCTGTCGAGTGGTTAGTGGCTACAAAGGAAAAAACTCTGAAAGTATTGAAGGCTTAGGCAGCGGTTTCCAATATTGCAAACTATCCGAACACCCTTTATTCACCGCAGACGGCGAAATCCGCGCAGATGTCACCTTCGCCCAACTCGCTGAATTCGTCTGGTTTGCCGAAACCGGCAGCGGCTTTACCGGTGATGCCAAATCACCTTTGTTAGGCATCCACGAAGGCCGCGCTATCTACCTTTTATACAACGGTATCCTGAACGACAAATCTGT
>CACVAV010000009.1 GCA_902727945.1 uncultured Thiotrichaceae bacterium
TGAACTCACCGCATAATCCGACGGGTGCCGTGTTTACCGCTGAAGACATTGCGGCGTTGAGTGACATTGTGCGTGGTACGGATATTCTGCTGATAGGTGATGATGTTTACGAGCACATTCTGTTTGATGGTCGGGAGCATCACAGTTTTATCCGTACCGATGAACTGTACCAGCGCAGTTTTAATATCTCATCATTCGGTAAAACTTACCATGCCACAGGTTGGAAGCTGGCTTATTGTGTTGCGCCGCCAAAGCTGACCGAAGAATTTCGCAAGGTACACCAGTTTGTCACCTTCACCTCGTCGACTCCCAAGCAATTGGCGTTGGCTGATTATATGGAGTACGACCCACAACATTGTTATGACCTCGCGGGATTTTATCAGCAGAAACGTGATCTGTTTAATCGCGAAATGCAGAACAGCCGGTTTACTTTCACACCTTCCGGTGGCACGTATTTCCAGTTGATGGATTACAGCGCCATCAATAACGAAATGAATGATGTGGCGTTTTGTGAATGGCTGACGAAAGAAGTGGGTGTGGCGGCGATTCCGGTTTCTGTGTTTTGTGAAGCACCACCTGATATGAAGCTGGTGCGTTTCTGTTTCGCGAAGAACGATGACACGCTATTAAAAGCCACCCGGTTATTGGCCGGACTATGATGGGACAGTGCGGTGTGCGTTAATGCTCAGGCAATAAATGACTCAGGCGCACAAAATCAGTGACTGACAGGGTTTCAGCGCGTTGTGCAGGGTCAATGCCTACTGACTCAATTTGCGAGGTATCCAGCAGTTCTTTCAGTGTATTGCGCAGGGTTTTGCGCCGCTGCGAAAAGGCTTTGGCGACCAGCATAGATAACTGTTCCACATCATTGGCCTGCTCCGGAAAGGGGCGGGGTTTAAGATAAATGACCGCCGAATCCACTTTTGGGGGTGGGTTAAACGCACCGGGGCTGACTTTCATCAGATACTCGGTCTGGCAATAGTATTGCACCATCACCGATAAACGCCCGTAATCTTTACTGCCCGGCGTCGCCGTCATGCGGTCGACCACTTCTTTCTGCAGCATAAACATCATGTCACGGATGTGTATCGCATGGCTGAGCAGGTTGAAAATGAGTGGTGTGGAAATGTTATAGGGCAGGTTGCCTACCACACGTAACGCTTCACCGTCAGCCCACAGCGCAGGAATATCAAGCTTCAGCGCATCCACTGCATGAATATGCAGTTTATCTCTGGCTTGCTGCTGCTCCTGCCACCAGGCAATAACATCACGATCAATTTCCACCACATCTAAGCGTGGCAGGCGTTCAAGTAACGGGAAAGTCAAAGCGCCCGGGCCGGGGCCAATCTCAATAACCCGGTCGCTTTCCTTTAGTGCTAAGGCACGAAGCATACGCTCAATAACACCCCGGTCATGCAAAAAATGCTGACCGAAGCGTTTCTTGGCGCGCTGATCATAGCGGGACAATGGCAAGTTTATTCCAGTATTTCCAGCAGTTCCAGTTTAACGCGCCGGTTTGCTGCACGCCCTGCGGCAGTAGCATTGTCGGCTATGGGTTGCGTTTCACCGTAGCCTTTGGCTACCAGATTGTTACCATCAATGCCCTGATCAATCAGGTACTGTTTCACCGTCTCCGCCCGTGCCTGTGACAAGGTCAGGTTCAGCTGATCATTACCGGCGCTATCGGTGTGGCCGCTCACCTCAATTCTCAGTTCAGGGAACTTACGTAATGTTTCCGCGACTTCGGTGAGGATCGGGCGTGAAGCTGCAGTCAGAATGTCAGAGCCTGATTCAAACTGTACACCTTGCAGATTGATACGTTCATCGAGGTAACAACCGACCTGGTTGACCTTTACTCCGGGTGTGGTGTTCGGACAAAGATCGTTTTCATCGGCAACCTTGTCGTTGTCAGCATCTTCGATCGCATCACAACCTGTGGCATCTACTTCCGTACCCTCAGCAGTGTCAGGACACTTATCAGCACTATCCTTCACGCCATCAGCGTCTGCGTCAAGTTCACAGCCTGTGGTGCTGTTGACCTTAGCACCAGCCGGTGTCTCAGGGCACTTATCAGCACTGTCCTTCACACCGTCCTTGTCAGTGTCGAGTTCACACCCTGCTTCATCAAC
>CACVAV010000010.1 GCA_902727945.1 uncultured Thiotrichaceae bacterium
TTTCAGCACTCCCGGAATCTGCGGGCATTTCAGCCTTTTCTATTTCAAAAATAAACCGGCGACTTTCACTATCAGCTTCCGGCAATCCACTCACCACACCGGTTAGAATGAGATCCTTTCCAGCCCGTTTTTCCGGTAATTGCTGATTGATATGCAGAGATGCATGGAGCCACGCATACAAGAATCCCAGTGCAATAAAAACTAAGGCAGCAAGCCACCTACGATAGGGTTTTAATAAAGAACAAGCAAACCCACAGAATACAAACACCATACACGCACAATACACCCAGACAACCATGGCTGAAAAACTAATAAAACAATGAGTTAGCAGTGTTCCACTAAAAAAGCAGAGGGAAAAGGTGCGCATGTCCGGCAAACCGTGGATAATGGTAATAATTCTTGTTATTAAAAATTTCTTGCATGCCAAAACGATTTTTCAAAAAGCTGGCACCTAATTCGGATAAAATCAAAAAGAGTAAATCTTTGGCATGGTTAGGAACAGCTTTGCATCATCCCTGGCTGTGGCATTTTAACCGCCATAGCGTCGCAGGTGCATTTGCAGTCGGCATGTTCTGCATGTGGATTCCCTTCCCCCCGCAGACATTGATAGCAGCATCAGTGGCTGTTTTAATTCGTGTTAACCTGCCTATTTCTGTTGCGTTGGTTTACGTCACCAATCCGATCACCATCCCGCCTTTATTTTATTTAGCCTACCAATTCGGCTCATGGCTATTAGGTGAAAATCTACAGGACATCGACTTCTCATTCACCACAGAATGGTTTAAGACCACACTGACACTGATCTGGCAACCGATGTTACTAGGCTGTATGATTTTTGCGGCCATCTCAGCAGTGATCGGGTACTACGGCATCCATTTATTCTGGCGACTACACATAGTGCAACAAATCAAAGACCGCCGTGCAAAACGCCGACAGAAACGCAAGGAAGAATTAGAAGCGGCGCTCAAAAAGAGTAAAGACAAGAAGAAGAAATAAGCACCCGGCTCAGTCAGCAGCCTACGACGCGAGCTGTAAATCTCCGGCAGTTAACTGATAAACCCGATCCATCCGACGCGCCAACGTCAAATCATGCGTCACAATAACAAATGCTGTTTGTAATTCGCTGTTCAGACCCTGCATCAACTCAAATACCTGTTCCGCTGTATTATGATCAAGGTTACCCGTCGGCTCATCAGCCAACACCGCATTGGGCTTAGTCACCAAGGCTCTGGCAATCGCAGCCCGTTGCCGCTCACCACCGGATAACTGCCCCGGCTTGTGATCCAGACGCTGTCCCAGTCCCACTTTAGTCAATATGTCATCAGCTTGTTGTGTCGCATCAACCACAGTAACACCCCGGATTAATAATGGCATCGCCACATTTTCAAGCGCTGAAAATTCAGGCAGGAGATGATGGAACTGGTAAATAAACCCTAGTGACTGATTACGTAACTGGCCACGTGCGGTATCAGACAACTGATCCATGCGCTTACCCATGACTTCAACGTGTCCCGCCGTGGGTAAATCCAGTCCACCCAGTAAGTGGAGCAAGGTACTTTTACCACTGCCCGAGCTACCGACAATCGCAATTTTATCACCCGCATTGACCGTCAGATTAATGTTATTCAGTACACTAACGTCCAGCTGACCTTCGCGAAAACGCTTGCTCAATTGTGCACAATGGATCACAGGTTCAGCTTTATGGCTGCCGTCAGTTGTATCAGTACCAACAGTGGAATTTGTATTATTCATAACGTAAAGCCTCAGCGGGTTGTACTTTTGAAGCACGCCACGCCGGATAAAGGGTTGCACACACAGACATCAATAAGGAACTAAGACCAATGATCAATACATCAACCGGATCAATGCGTGATTCCAGTTCGCTGATAAAATAAGTGTCCGGTGAAATAAAGTCGGTATCAAACAGACGTTCAATCAACGGCACAATTACATCAAGGTTCGCCGCCAATAATACGCCCAGCATAATGCCCGCCACCGTACCGATCACGCCGATCAACGTCCCTTGCACCATAAAAATTTTCATAATCCGGGCCGGTGATAAACCCAGCGTCCGCAAAATGGCAATATCGGCTTCCTTATCCGTGACTACCATCACCAGGGTCGAGACCAGGTTAAAAGCCGCTACTGCAATAATCAGCAACAAAATAATAAACATCACCGACTTCTGCATTTTAATCGCCGTAAACAAACCGGTATTCTGGTACGTCCAGTCACTCACCCAAATATCGGGGTATTGTTCACCCAACCGCACCAGTACATCTTCACCCGCTGCCGGAGCAAGATTAGCATCTGTCAGCCGCAAACGCAGCCCCGTCACCTGACCTTCCATTTCCAGAATTTCTGCAGCATCCTCTCCATTCACATAAGCAAATCCTTCGTCATAAATCTGCATATCAATACGGAAAATGGCCTTTATCACAAAACGGCGCAAGACCGGCAGCTCACTACTGGCCATAATATCTTCAGGTGGGCTAATCAGCGTCACCGAATCACCCACTTCAACGTTGAGATTATCAGCCAGCGCTGCACCCAAAGCTATACCGTAACTGCCAGGCGTCAGTTCATTCATATCACCCTGTTCCACGTGTTTGAACACAGCGGCGACCTGTTTTTCCAGCTCCGGTGTAATACCCTGCAACAAGACCCCTCTGGCCTCGTCCCCCTGACTGACCATTACCGATTTTTCAACAAACGGCGCAACACCTTCTACCTGCGGCAGCTGGATTAATTGCTGGCGCATATCCTGCCAGTTTTCCAGCCGGGCATCGGTTTCCGACACTGTGACATGCGCCAACATGCTTAACATCCGGTCACGCATAGCCTGCTCAAAGCCATTCATCACCGACAACACGGTAATCAATACCAGCACACCAATCGCGATGCCGATCATTGAAGCGAAGGAAATGAACGAGACAAAATGACTCTGGCGGCGCGCCCGCGTATAACGCAGACCAATGTATAATTCCAGCGGATGAAATAGCTTATTCATAACGCAATGACTCCGCTGGCTGCACCTTAGAAGCCCGCCACGCCGGATAGACAGTAGCTAATACTGAGAATATCAAAGCAGCGACTGCGATCCAGCCGACATCATTCCAGTGCAGATCAGAAGGAATTTCGCTGATGTAAAAAACATCTGCCGGGAAGATTTGCCGCCCGATGAGGTTTTCAATAAACGGTACAATGGTATCGATATTCAGCGACAATAGAATACCCAGCAATACACCGGTCAGTGTGCCAAAGATACCAATGATGCTGCCCTGGATCATAAAGATGCGCATGATGCGGTTTGGTTCCATGCCGAAGGTGCGCAAAATCGCAATATCCGCCTCCTTATCATTCACCGCCATCACCAATGAAGCCACCAGATTAAACAGCGCCACCGCCACCACCAGAAACAAAATCATCGCCATGGCAATTTTCTCAGTTTTTACAGCACGGAAAAAGCTGCCGTGTTCCTTGCCCCAGTCAGATACTTCAAAGCCATCGCCCAAGTCGGTTTGTAATGATTTACTCACCGATTGTGCCATAAACAAATCGTCTAACTTAAGGCGAATACCGCTCACTTCTTTACGTAACTTGAATAGCCGCGCTGCATCTTCAATGTGCACGAAGGCACTCATGCTATCGATTTCCTGCGAGCCAATCGGCTTCACAATACCACTAACCGTGAAGCGCCGCAGCCGGGGCAGCACACCCGCCGGAGTCACCTGTACCTTAGGTACGATTACGGTCACTTTATCGCCGACCATCAGTTGTAAAGCGCCCGCCAACTCGGAACCTAACACAATGTTATAGCCACGCGATTTCAGGTCATCGAAACTACCTTCTTCCAGTTTTGAACCAATATCACTGACCTGGTCATGGGATTTTGGATCAATGCCTTGCACCACAACACCGCGCATCAGGCTGCTATGGGTCAGCATCACCTGATTTTTCACATAGGGTGCTACACCTTTAACATGCGGAACCGCCGCCAGCCGCTCAATTTGCGGCTCCCATTCACCCAGCTTGCCATCTGTCCCCGAAACCGTGACATGCGCCACAGCGCCCAGTATTCTGTCCCTCAATTCCTTCTCAAAGCCGTTCATAATCGAAAGAATTGTGATCAGCACCATCACTCCCAGCATGATCCCCAACATGGAAGTGAAGGAGATAAAGGAAATGAACCGGTTACGTCGCCGGGAGTGCGTGTAGCGCTGCCCGATAAATAATTCTAGTGGTCTAAACATGGTTGGCGATTGTACCGGTAGAAGAATAAAAACTCAGCTTTAATAACTGAGCTTTAACAACGTTAGTAATACAGGTGATCCCAATGCTCATCACACACACCCCAAAATACTTATTATCATTACTATTGTGTATCCCTTTATACGCAAACGCAGCGAATGCAGCACCAAAATCAGTAAACTCAGACACAGCTCCAACTATCAAAGTTCAGACAGTAAAACAGACAAAAGCTGCCACCACGACTAAAACCGCTTACCCTAAACGGGGTATGACTATGCAACAGGTGCGCCGCCACTACGGTAAGCCGCAGTCAACCCGCAAATCAGCCGGCAAGGTCAAGAAAAAATGGCCCCGTATTACCGTCTGGAATTATGGCAAGTTTTCTGTTTATTTTGAACGTCACATTACGCTTCATACTGTGGTTCACTGATCAGAATTTGTCCGCGACCGACATCCGCCAGACGTTGTTGCAACACTGGCCATTGATCTTTCGGGCACTGGCAGTAAACCGTCAATGCTTCAGCATAAGAAGTATCAGTGATCTCTACGCTGAACTGGCCTAATAAATGGCGAACTGCATCTTCCAATGCGTAAGACAGGTTTAAATTAACAGGCTTATAGTCGATTTGCGTACAAGTCGGTGTATTTTTCAGCGCCTCACTGACTGACCCCGAATACGCACGTGCTAAGCCGCCGGTTCCCAACTTAATTCCGCCAAAATACCGCACCACTACAGCCACAATTTCACCCACCTCACTGTACTGTAAAACATTCAGCATCGGCTTACCCGCCGTGCCTCCCGGTTCGCCATCATCACTGCAACTGACACTCGTCGTGTTATTTGGCTCTCCCGCCAGAAAAGCCCAGCAAACATGCCGTGCATCAGGATAATTTGAACGAATCGAATCAATGAATAGGTGTGCAGCCTGAGAGTCAGGTGCATGACCGATAAATGCAATGAAGCGACTCTTTTTGATTATTTGCTCGAATTGAGTATTTTTCTCAGGAATTAAATAATCGCTCATGTGTCACATGTAAGTTACGACAGGAACAAACGGTGTATAATGTATAGTCAGGCAAAAATTCATATATTTCACTACAGTTACCTCATACATAATGATCCACACGAGACTAGGAGACAGTTGATGTGGTACAACAAATGCTAATCAGGACGCTGGTAATCATCGGGCTACTGGCCGGGCCTATCAGTCAAAAAGCTTATTCAGAAGAGAGTACGATGCTTAAGTCCCGGCTACAAACTCACACTGAAACCCAGCAACCTGAAAAAAAATCATTGTTGTCCAACATGCTGGATAGTACGAATATTTACGAATACCTACTCGGCAACCCTGATTTCGCCAAGGTTCAGGACATAACTATCCGCCTGTGGGATAAACATACCAATATCAGAAAATACCGCACACACATGAAAGATAATTTCATTCAGACAGACTGATCGCGCTTCGCCTCAGCAGCCGCATGCATCGCATCATTAATAGCATAACCGTAAGTACAATCAACCTCAATCCTGACTTTCTGTAAGCCATTAACACCCTCATCCAGTATTACACCAAGAGGCGTGCGTTTACTGAAACGACGGTGCGGCTTCTGTAACCACATGACACGCATCTGACTGCTAAACGGGAAGGTGGTACGTAACGCATCAGAAATACCCACAATATGGTCGATACGCTTCAACACATCGCTTTCCTGCGGTAACGATTTACTACCCTGGCGGTATGCACTCAAATGACGGGTTTTAGCCTGATCAGACAAACCCAGTACACTCAGCATTTCTTCAGCGGATATTTCCCACTCGTCCATGTGAGTCACTACAGCCTGTGTTAACGCGGTCATTTGCTCATGAGTAAAGTCGCTCATGCATCATCCTTGTTGACAGATTTTAAACCCTGAATAGACACCACATTGCTGGCTTTAGGTTCATCAATAAAATGTGGCTTATCTTTATTATCAATACCTGCCTGTTTTGCCAATTCACGCTCACGCGTGGAAATCAAATCAAAACACACCTTAATATCCTCCACCGTATCATCACTCAAAGGATAACGCACTGCTGAATCAGAAGGCGTCAGATCCCGCACCACTTTAGCCAATGTTTTGCGCATGGCCATTAGCACCCGCCTTTCTGTAGAGATATTTTCGTCCGACATATTCTGATCATCAACCACTAGTTAAGAATGGTTGATATTAGCATCCCGGTAAACCACTCTCCAATACTCACCTTGTAATAGAACTGATAACGCGAACAGTGAATAACCATCAGCAACCGTGAGACATCAGGCTAGCCCAGGTTCCGCCTTCATCATGAACAATACGGATACGCGACAAAGTGCCATGCTCGACGTTCAATGAAAAAAAGTGTTCACTTGAAATACCTAACACGTCAGACAATAAAACACGCAATACGCCAGGGTGCGTTACTAATAATATCTGCTGACCTTTGTGCTTTCTGATCAATTGCCCCCAACCCTTCAGCACGCGTTTTTTAAATGCCGGAAAAGGTTCCCCGCTGGGTGGGCGCAATTCAGCCGGATCACTCCACCACTGCGCCAGTTTCTGCGGATCTTTCTGCATGATCACATGGGGGAAATCACCCTCCCACGAACCAAAATCCATCTCCCTGAAATCCTTCCACTCTTTCAATTCAAGTTCATGTTTTTCCGCTACCCACTTAGCAAACTGCGAACAACGTAATTTTGGCGATGAAACCACCACATGCCAGTCACTCTTACGCCGCACCGCTTTTTTCAGGCCTTTCATGCCCTCAGTACTAACAGGACAATCCAGTGAGCCACAAAATACTTCACCGGCGTCTACCTCTGCGCTGGGCAGCAGGTCAATATACGTAGTAGGAATACTCACCGATAATCAGGCGTAACGCACTTCAATAATTTCATACTCACGAATACCACCCGGAGCCTGTACGGTCGCAATATCACCTTCTTCTTTGCCAATTAATGCTCTGGCTACCGGAGAAGATACTGCAATTCTGCCTTTTTTAATGTCGGATTCAATATCACCCACAATCTGGTACTCAATGGTTTCACCGGATTCAACTTCTTCCAGCTCAACCCATGCACCAAATACCACTTTGCCAGCATTAGCAGCGCCGACTGCAGCCACATCGATCACCTGCGCATTAGACAATACACCTTCCAGTTCCTGAATACGGCCTTCGCAAAAGCCCTGTTGCTCACGCGCCGCATGGTATTCGGCATTTTCTTTCAAATCACCATGCTCACGTGCCTCAGCAATAGACTTCACAATTTTTGGACGCTCTTCTTTTTTCAGGCGCTCCAGCTCTTTATTAAGCTCCTCAGCACCCGCCGCCGTCACCGGTGGTCTGTTCATAATATTATTCCTTATTAAATATTACCGCCGTGCAGATCCTGCAAACGGTATACTTGTTCTTCTTCAGTATGAGCCATTGCCATACAATGCGCCTTCGCACCCTCAATGGTGGTGCTATAAGTCACTTTATGTTGCAAGGCTTCGCGACGGATTTCAAATGAATCCAAAGTCGACTGCTCACCTTCGGTTGTATTTATAATCATAGCAATCTCATCGTTCATAATCATATCAACGATATTGGGACGCCCTTCACGCATTTTGTTCACAACACTGCAACTGATTCCAACACCTTCCAGCTCACGCGCTGTGCCACGGGTAGCAATAATGCTAAAGCCCAGATCAATCAGCATACTGCCTAATTCTTTCAGGTGACGACGATCTGCTTCACGCACACTAACAAAAGCCACGCCAGACTCCGGATATATTTCACCCGCTGCCCGTTGCGATTTGCCAAATGCTTCAGCAAAGGTCTTACCAACACCCATGACTTCGCCCGTCGATTTCATCTCAGGACTCAGAATAGGATCAACTTCAGGGAACTTAATAAACGGAAAAACCGCTTCTTTCACCGAGAAATAGTCCGGAATGACTTCCTCAGTCGCGCCTTGTTCAGCCAAAGTTTGACCCGCCATGCATCTTGCTGCAATTTTAGCTAACGGGCGGCCAATGGCCTTGGAAACATAGGGTACGGTACGTGATGCACGTGGGTTTACTTCCAACACATAAACATCACCGCCTTTAATCGCAAACTGCGTATTCATCAGGCCAACAACACCCAATGCCCGCGCCATATCAGCGGATTGCCGGCGCAATACATCCTGGATTTCCTCACTTAATGAGTAAGGTGGTAATGAACACGCCGAATCACCGGAGTGAATACCCGCCTGCTCAATATGCTGCATAATACCGCCAATCAGCACATCTTTACCATCGCAAATCGCATCAACATCCACCTCAATCGCATCATCAAGGAAACGATCCAGCAATACCGGCGAGTCGTTTGAAACCGAGACCGCCGTGGTCATATAACGACGCAGCTCTTTTTCGTTGTACACGATTTCCATGCCACGACCACCGAGCACATAAGACGGACGTACCACTAATGGATAACCCACCTCTTCCGCTAGTCTGACCGCTTCATCCATACTACTGGCCGTACGATTAGGCGGTTGCTTCAGGCCTAATTTTTCGATCAACTGCTGGAAACGTTCACGATCCTCCGCCAAATCAATGGAGTCCGGCGAAGTACCAATAATAGGCGCTCCCAACGCTTCCAGATCGCGTGCCAGTTTCAGCGGCGTTTGTCCGCCGTACTGCACAATCACGCCATGAGGCTTTTCCAGATCAACGATTTCCATCACGTCTTCCAGCGTCAGCGGCTCGAAGTACAAACGATCGGAGGTATCATAATCCGTCGACACTGTCTCCGGGTTACAATTAACCATGATGGTTTCATAACCATCTTCACGCAGCGATAAAGCCGCATGTACACAACAATAGTCAAATTCGATGCCCTGACCAATCCGGTTCGGACCACCGCCCAGCACCATAATTTTTTTATTGTCCGTCGGCTCTGATTCGCATTCTTCCTCGTAGGTTGAATACATATAAGCCGTGTCAGTCGCAAATTCAGCCGCACAGGTATCAACCCGTTTATAAACCGGCTTTATACCCAGTTTTTTTCGTGCATTACGCACCACACGCTCTTCCTGAGCCAGCAATTTAGCCAAGCGCCGGTCAGAGAAACCCTTACGCTTAAGCATAAACATTTCATCCGCATCAATCTCGTTCAACAAACGGTTTTTCAAACCCGCTTCCAGATCGATCAGCTCCTGCATTTGCACCAAAAACCAAGGATCAATACTGCAAAGCCCATGGATTTCTTCCATGCTCATACCAAAACGGAAAGCATCTGCCACGTATAAAATACGCTCAGCTTTCGGCACAGTCAGCTCGCGGCGTAGTATATCTTTAGCGTCCTCAGCTGACGGATCAAGGCGTTCATCCAGACCATCAATGTCAGTTTCCAGCCCACGTAATGCCTTTTGCAAAGATTCCTGAAAGGTACGACCAATGGCCATCACTTCGCCCACCGATTTCATCTGCGTGGTCAAACGGGCATCCGCTTTAGGGAATTTTTCAAAAGTAAAACGCGGGATTTTGGTCACCACGTAATCAATACTCGGCTCAAATGAAGCAGGTGTCGCACCGCCGGTAATTTCGTTCCGCAGCTCATCCAGCGTAAAACCTACCGCCAGCTTGGCTGCCACTTTTGCAATAGGAAAACCTGTTGCTTTAGAGGCTAACGCTGAAGAACGTGATACACGCGGATTCATCTCGATAACGATAATACGTCCGTTCTCAGGGTTGATTGAGAACTGTACATTTGAACCACCGGTATCCACACCAATTTTACGCAGCACAGCCAATGAAGCATTACGTAGCAACTGATATTCTTTATCGGTTAGTGTCTGTGCCGGAGCAACGGTGATGGAATCACCGGTGTGCACGCCCATCGGGTCAAAATTTTCAATGGAGCAAATAATGATGCAGTTATCTTTATGATCACGCACCACTTCCATTTCATATTCTTTCCAACCCAACAGCGACTCTTCCAACAGCACTTCTGTTGTCGGTGACATATCGAGGCCACGGGCGACAATGGCTTCAAATTCCTGTTTGTTGTAAGCAATACCACCACCGGCTCCACCCATAGTAAATGACGGGCGGATAATAACCGGATAGCCCAGTTCCTTTTGCGCTGCCCAACCATCTTCCATGCTATGTGCAATAAAGGAGCGTGCTGAACCCAGACCGATCTCAGTCATTGCGGTACGGAATTTTTCACGATCTTCAGCCATGTCAATGGCTTCTTTGCTCGCACCGATCATTTCCACACCGAATGCTTCCAGCACGTTTTCACGGGCCAGATCCAATGCACAGTTCAATGCCGTCTGTCCACCCATGGTGGGCAGCAGTGCATCCGGGCGTTCTTTTTCAATAATTTTGGCGACAGTTTCCCAACGGATAGGCTCAATGTAGATCGCATCAGCCATTTCCGGGTCGGTCATAATTGTGGCCGGATTCGAGTTCACCAGAATGACACGGTAGCCTTCTTCGCGCAGCGCCTTACAGGCTTGTGCACCGGAATAATCAAACTCACAGGCCTGTCCGATGACAATCGGGCCAGCACCAATAATCAGAATACTTTTTATGTCACTACGTTTTGGCATTACTT
>CACVAV010000011.1:0-7441 GCA_902727945.1 uncultured Thiotrichaceae bacterium
TTTTCTGTATGGATAAAAAGTATTTAACAGCACAAGGTCTATTAGAGGATTCATTCCGCCTGGCAGCAAAAATTCTGGAAGATGATTTTCAGCCGACATTAATGATTGCGGTTTGGCGTGGCGGTGTGCCGATGGGCATTGCGGTACAGGAATTTCTGGAGTTTCATGGTGTGGCGACGGATCATATTGCCATCCGTACCTCATCTTATAGTGGGATTGATAATCAGCAGCGGGAAGTCAAAGTATTCGGGTTAAATTATTTAATAAAAAATGTTAAACATACAGATCGTTTACTGATTGTTGATGATGTATTTGATACGGGGCGTTCACTGGAAGCAATTATCACTGAGCTTAAACGCAAGGCGCGTTTGAATATGCCGGAAGCTATCCGGGTAGCGGTGCCTTATTATAAGCCGGAGCGTAATCAGGTGGATTTTGAGCCGGACTACTTTCTGTATAAAACCAGCGCGTGGCTGAAGTATCCGCATTCTCTTGAGGGGCTGGGTGCTGAAGAAATTAAAGTGCAACGCCCTGAAATTTATGAAATTCTTAAAAAACACTTGCCTGTAACATAAAAGGAAAGCCGGATACCCTTGAAAAAACGCGAGGAGAGTACGTTTGATTGGAGGAGGAATCAATTTTTCTCAGGTATCTGGCATCCTGTCGCTCATTTTTATAATTATGAGCCGTTTCCTTAAGAAACAAGCCCATTATAATGCCTTATGATTAATGTAAGATGATTCTATGAGGTATTTGTGTTTTTTATATTCAGGTTTTGATAATCCGCAATGTTGTGTAATCAATGCGTAAAGTAACATGCATTTGTTCGTAAAAATTCATAAAACGAGGTTCAGGATGAAACAGTGGTTAATGATTGCGGGTGTGTCGGTTGCACTGGCTGCGTGTGGCGGCGATGACAAACAAGAGGCTAAGGCTCCTGATGCAACAAAAGCTGAGGTCTCTGCTCAAAAAGAGGTGGTGAAAACACCGGTGACTATTGATGCATCTGAAATGCAGGCACTATCTGATGAAGCAAGATCAGCGGTACAATCATTAGGGGGTACGCTGCAGGGAGCCTTACAAAAAGCAATGAAAAGTGGCGGGCCGGTTGAGGCAATGTCAGTGTGTAATACCAGCGCACCTGAGATTGCTAAGTCAGTCTCTGCTGAGAAAAACATGCAGGTGAGCCGGGTGAGCCTTAAAAACCGTAATCCTGATATGGGCAAGGCGAATACGTGGCAGGTCAAAGTGCTGGAAGATTTTGAATCGCGTAAAGCCGCTGGTGAAAAGCCAATGACACTGTCTTATTCTGAAGTGGTTGAGCATGGCGGGCAGCAGGAGTTCCGGTTTATGAAGGCCATTCCGACCGGCAAATTGTGCCTGACTTGTCATGGAACAAAAATTAGCCCTGCTGTGCAGAATAAGCTGACTGAATTATACCCACAGGATAAGGCGGTCGGTTATAAAGAAGGTGATCTGCGCGGTGCTTTTGTGGTCGTGAAAAGCCTGAACTAACCGGAAGGTAGTGTCATAGTGGTAATTTATAACTGATGGCCTAATAAAATTGGCGTTTCTTTCTTCTTTGTGTGTACTTTGTTATATATCGGGAATGCATAAAAAGGAACTTCCATGTCACATATTATAGGGCAGGGGCAGTGTGCCACCTGTAAAATCCGCCATCTCAGTATATTTGCTGAGCTGGAGGATGTGCTTAATGAGGATATTGGCTCTTTTCGCCCGTCAGTCATGGTGTTTGATACAGCTGAGACGGTCTATCGGCAGCAAGTTACTGCCAATAATGCATTCACGCTGCGCAAAGGGGTGGTTAAATTAATCAAAATGCTACCCAACGGTCGTTCACAAATTATCCGCTTGTTGCGCAAAGGTGACTTGTTTGGTTTTGATGGTTTTGCCGGCGAAGCTTATAACCACACAGCCATTGCCGTCACTAATATTGAAGTGTGCCGGTTGCCATTAAATGAATTGATGGCACTGAAGAAGAAAAACCCCGAAATTGAACAGGCGATGATGCTGCGCTGGATTCGGAGTCTGCGCGAAGCTGAAGACATGATGCTTGAATTAGGTGCCAAGAAAGCGCCTGAGCGGCTGGCTTCTTTTCTGTTCAAATGGTGTGGTGAAAGCGGTAGCTGGCAGGAATTACCTTTGTCCCGGCTTGAAATGGGGGAGTTACTGGGGCTGACGATTGAAACAGTGAGTCGTTTTCTGTCCGACTGGAAGCGTAAGGGACTGATTAATGAGAGTCGTGGCAGCATACAAATAGCGGATGCGGCATCACTACGTGAGTTGGTTTGTATGAATGGTAGTTGTTGATTGGCCCGAAGCATATTATTATCTGACCCGTGTTTTCTGACTCTCTCGAATTATACATAACGGCTGCGCATGAGTGCCCGTACCTTAGTGGCCGAAAGGCGACTAACTTGTTGGTTGATCCCGGGTATACTATGGATCAGCCCACCTACTCGCGTCTGATAGATAAGGGGTTTCGTCGTAGTGGAAACGATGTTTACCGGCCTTGTTGTTATCGTTGTCAGTCATGTGTGTCCACCCGCATTCCTGTTAATGACTTTAAATTTAAGCGTAGCCAGAAACGTAACTGGAAAAGTAACAATGACTTAACCGTGCGCATCAATACAGCGGGTTTCAAAGCTGAGTATTCTGAGCTGTATTTGCGTTATATCCGCTCGCGTCATGCGGGTGGTGGTATGGATGATGATTCACCGGCCTCATTCGCCCGGTTTATTTTGACGAATTGGTGTGACACTACCTTACTGGAATTCTGGTATCATGATGTCCTGTTGGCGGTTGCTGCTACTGATGTGCTGGTGCAGGGATTATCTTCGGTTTATACCTTTTTTGACCCTGATGAAGGTGCAGCGCGAGGACTGGGTACTTATGCACTTTTGTGGCAAATTCATTGGGCTAAGGAGCAAAACCTGCCCTACGTTTACCCCGGATATTGGATTGCCGAATCACCAAAGATGAATTACAAGACACGTTTCAGCCCGATCAAAGGTTTTATTGATGATAAGTGGGTTGATTTGCCTGAGTTTACCGCTCAGGGTTACAGTGAAAGTTGAAAACTTTCATGCTTGGCAGTGAAATCCTTTCATGTGCGCTACTGATAAAGCAGCGGGTGAGAAATACACCCGCCGAGTGTTGCCTACTTAGCCCGGTCGTTTGGTAACGACTCTTCTTATGTGCGCCATTATAAGCATGCTAAGTTAACCCGCCTTTAACTTATAGATTATATTTATGACAATCCTGAATAAGAAGCCGAGAGTCGAATGTGGAAACTGTAGCCTGAGTGCGTTCTGCCTGCCGCAGGGTTTAACGAAATCAGAGCTGGAGCAAGTCGAGCTGGCCATTGAGCGCACGATTAAGTTTTCTAAGAAAGAATACCTGTTTCGGTGTAATGACCCGCAGCGTGCTATTTATGCGGTGAAAAGTGGCGCAGTCAAGGTGTCGGTCTCTACCGTAGAAGGTGGCGAGCAGATTCTGGGGTTCTATTTGCCTGGTGATTTACTCGGCTTTGATGCCATGGCCAGAGGTGAACACATCTGTGATGCACAAGCATTGGATGACACGCTGGTCTGTGAAATGAAGGTGGATAATCTCGATAAACTATGTGCTGAATTTGCGACACTGAGACAACAGATGATGCGCCAGATGGGACAGGAGATCGAGCGCGATCATAAATTATTATTAAGCCTGGGCCAGATGCGTACTGAGGAGCGGCTGGCTACTTTTTTGGTGAGTATTTCTGAGCGTAACAAGCTCCGGGGGTTTGCTGTCTGCGAATTCAACCTGCCTATGCCGCGTATTTATCTCGCCAGTTATCTGGGCATGGCAGTCGAAACATTGAGCCGGATGTTTTCACGTCTGCAAGCTGATGGCATTATTAAAGTAAAACAGCGGCTGATTATTATTGAAGACATTGATGCCTTATACGGTCTGGCGCATCGTAATTGTCAGAAAGAAGCGGAAGCCGGTGCTGAAACTATTAATTTTACACCATGAGCCGGAGCGTTGAGTGGTATTAGGCTGATTCCGGCCTGGCCCTCATAAATGTTAACTATGGTGTTTACGGCATCTTTTCAGATGCTGTTCTTTTTTCCTGCCACATATCTTCACAGGGTGCATTCCTTCCCCGTTTTATGTACCCTTACTCCCCATTTAGAATAGCCTACAAATACGTTTCAGGAGTTATCGATGGCTGATTATATCTTATGGTTTGAACAGTTGGGAATGGACGATGTTGACGTCGTTGGTGGTAAAAATGCATCCCTTGGTGAAATGATTAGTAACCTGGCCAATATGGGGGTGAGTGTACCGGGTGGTTTTGCGACCACCACGCATGCCTACCGTGACTTTCTGGATCATGAGGGCCTTCATGGCAGGGTTAATGCGCTGCTGGATGATTTGAATGTTGATGATATTTCAGCATTGACTGAAGCGGGTAAAACTATCCGTGGCTGGTTGATGGATGCGCCTTTGCCTGAACCCTTACTGGAGGCTGTGCGTGCTGCTTATGACAAATTAGTGGCCGGTTCCGGTGATACGGCATCCTTTGCGGTGCGTTCTTCAGCGACAGCAGAAGATTTGCCGGATGCTTCTTTCGCAGGACAGCAGGAAACTTTTCTGAATGTTCGCGGCTTTGATAATGTGGTGTCAGCCATTAAAGAAGTATTTGCCTCCCTCTATAATGACCGTGCGATTTCTTACCGTGTGCATCAGAACTTCGATCATGACAAGGTGTTCCTGTCCGCAGGCATACAAAAAATGATCAGGAGCGACATTGGTGCCAGTGGTGTCATGTTTACCCTGGACACTGAATCGGGTTTCCGTGATGCAGCATTCATTACCGGTGCTTATGGTCTCGGTGAAACCGTGGTGCAGGGGGCGGTAAACCCGGATGAGTTTTATGTTTACAAGCCTAATCTGATCGCCAGCCGTCCGGCTATTCTTTCCCGTCGTCTTGGCTCGAAAGCCATTGAAATGGTTTATTCTGATGATGCGGCGCATGACAAAGCGATTCTGACCCGCGAAGTGGATGAAGAACGCAGGAATCAGTTTTGCCTTAATGATGCGCAGGTCGAGCAGTTAGCCAAAATGGCGCTGATTATCGAGCAGCATTATGGCCGTCCGATGGATATTGAATGGGCGCTGGACGGTGGTGATGGTGAGCTTTATATTGTTCAGGCGCGTCCTGAAACGGTAGAAAGCCGGGCGAGTAGCAGCACCATCGAGCGTTATCAGCTCAATGAAAAAGGTGACTTATTGGTCGAGGGCCGTGCTATCGGCCAGAAAATCGGTAAAGGTAAAGCCCGGTTGATTATGAGTATCGACCAGATGGATGAGATTAATGAAGGTGACGTGTTAGTCACTGACATGACCGATCCTGACTGGGAACCGATTATGAAGCGTGCCTCGGCCATCGTGACTAATCGCGGCGGACGTACTTGTCACGCGGCGATTATTGCCCGTGAAATGGGTATTCCGGCGGTGGTGGGTTGTGGTGATGCGACAAAACGCATTAAAGCCGGTGATGAAGTCACGGTGTCTTGTGCGGAAGGTGATACCGGTATGATTTATTCCGGTTTGCTGGATTACACCATCGATTCTGCGGATACGGGCGAGTTGCCTGACTTGTCTGTGAAAATCATGATGAATGTGGGCAATCCGTCACGTGCTTTCGCCTTCTCCCGCCTGCCGAATGCGGGTATTGGTCTGGCGCGCCTGGAATTCATTATCAACAATATGATCGGTATTCATCCGAAAGCGCTGATGAATTTTGATGAGTTAACCGGTGAGTTGAAAGATACCATTAGTCAGCGTATCGCCGGTTATGCCGGGCCGGTTGAGTTTTATGTTGAGAAACTGGTTGAAGGTATCGCCACTTTGGGTGCGGCGTTTGCGCCGGGTGCAGTGATTGTGCGCATGTCTGATTTTAAGTCGAATGAATATGCCAATCTGATTGGTGGTGACTTGTATGAGCTGGACGAAGAGAACCCGATGATCGGTTATCGCGGGGTGTCGCGTTATCTGTCTGAATCCTTCCAGCCCTGTTTTGAACTGGAATGTCAGGCATTGCGTAAAGTCCGCGAAGAGATGGGCCTGACTAATATCGAGATTATGATTCCGTTCTGCCGTACCCTGGAAGAGGCACAGCAGGTCACTGAACTGTTGGCTAAGAATGGTATTAAACGCGGTCAGGCTGGCCTGAAGCTGATTATGATGTGCGAAATTCCTTCTAATGCTCTGCTGGCTGAAGAGTTTCTGGAATACTTCGATGGTTTCTCCATTGGTTCCAATGATATGACGCAGCTGACACTGGGGCTGGATCGTGACTCCGGCGTGATTGCGCACCTGTTTGATGAGCGTAATCTGGCAGTGAAAAAATTGCTGGAAATGGCCATTCAGGCTTGCCAGAAACAAGGTAAGTATGTCGGTATTTGTGGTCAGGGGCCTTCTGATTACCCTGATTTTGCCGCTTGGTTATTAGAGCAGGGCATTAGTAGTATTTCGCTTAATCCTGACACGGTCATTGGCACCTGGCTGCACCTGGCTAAGCTTGAAGCCAAAGCCAAAGGTGCAGCTTAATGGGTGAAAGCGGTGCAGTCGTTGCAGGTGATACGCGTACGGTCTATTTTTTATCAGACCGTACCGGAATCACCGCCGAAACGCTGGGGCACAGTTTACTGACCCAGTTTGACGGCATTAACTGGCGGCGCACCAGTATCCCTTTTCTGGACTCTGTCGACAAAGCGGTGGATGCTGCTGAGCGGATTAATCAGGCGGCTAGCCGTGAAGGCAGGCGGCCTCTGGTGTTCAGTACACTGGTTGATGTATCCATGCGGGACATTGTCAAACAGGCTGACTGTGTGTTTTATGATTTCTTCGGTACGTTCATCAACTCGATGGAAAAAGAGCTGGAGCAACATTCTGCGCATGCGATTGGTCGTTCTTATGATATGCGGGCGAATTCAGCGTCTTATTTTGATCGCATGGAGGCGATTAATTACACCTTACATAATGATGATGGTGTTTCCGCTAAGAATTTTGGCAAAGCTGACATTATTCTGGTGGGTGTGTCGCGCTCCGGGAAAACACCGACCTGCCTTTATCTGGCCTTGCATTACGGTATTTCTGCCGCTAACTACCCCTTGACTGAAGAAGATATGGATTCGATGCGTCTGCCAAAGATTCTGGAGCCGTTTAAGGATAAGTTATTTGGTCTTACCCTGAATGCAGAACAATTACACAAAATTCGCCAGGAACGCCGCCCGAACAGTGGGTATGCTTCATTGCGCCAATGCCAGCAGGAACTGCAATGGCAGGAAAGTTTGTATCGTATGTGTAACATTCCGAACCTCGATAGCAGCAATGTTTCCATTGAAGAAATAAGTGCCGCGATTCTGAA
>CACVAV010000011.1:7541-10843 GCA_902727945.1 uncultured Thiotrichaceae bacterium
ATGACCGCACAGATCATCGATGGTAAAAAAGTAGCAGCAGCAGTCCGTGCAGAAGTTCGTACGGGTGTTGATTTGCGCCGTGAGCAGGGTAAGCGCCCGCCGGGTATTGCGGTTATTCTGATTGGTGATGATCCGGCTTCCAATGTTTACGTGAATCATAAGCGCCGTGCTTGTGATGATGTCGGGATCATGTCCCGCTCTTATGATTTACCAGCCGGTACTACGCAGTTTGAGTTATTGAAGATTGTTGATGAACTGAATGCTGATCCGCTTATTGACGGCATCCTGATTCAGCTACCTTTGCCTGAGCATATTGATGATTCTTTGGTGATTGAGCGCATTGATCCGGGTAAGGATGTCGATGGTTTTCATCCGACCAATGTGGGCAAGCTGGCGTTACGCATTCCTGCTTTACGGCCGTGTACGCCATTTGGCGTGATAAAGTTGATTGAATCGACAGGTCAGGATTGTAAGGGTAAACATGTGGTCGTCGTCGGTGCATCCAATATTGTGGGTCGTCCAATGGCGCTTGAGCTGCTGTTGCGTGGTGCGACGGTGACGGTTTGTCATCGCTTCAGCGCTGACTCAGCCGCATTATCGCGTCAGGCTGATATTGTTATCGCAGCGGCGGGTAAGCCGGGCTTAATTACTGCTGACTGGGTAAAGCCGGGAGCCACAGTGCTGGATGTGGGCATTAACCGCCTGGACACCGGTAAGCTGGTGGGTGATGTTGATTTTGCCAGTGTGTCTGAAAAAGCTGCGTGGATTACACCGGTGCCGGGTGGTGTCGGGCCAATGACAGTGGCTATGCTAATGATGAATACACTCAGGGCTTGTGAGAAGCACCAGTTGTGATCTGTTGATGAGAATGTAAAGCACACACAAAAGCATACAAATACAGTAGGCAAAATAAAGGCCATCATTATGACGGCCTTTATTTATTGTGCGGGTTGGCGGTTGATTTATGCCAATGTTCTGATTACTTCGGCTCTTGTGCCAGCTGATCCAGAACCGCACCGGATAAAGCACCGGATTCACGTAAACGGCGTATAACACTGGCAGGCAAACAAACTACTGCCGGATTGAGTGCGGGTAATAATTCTTTACCCCCGCTGCACAGACGACGTTTAGCATCACCTTCCTGCGTCTTCTTGGGGTCAGCTCGCAGATAAGCTGAATTTACCCAGCCGTTTTTACCTGCCCAGCGTACATTTTCAAATGATACGTTGCCACCCCTGGCGACCTGTCCCAGTTTGGTGACCCAGGTGGCATTGTGCGGAATTTCAATCGCCACAGCCGATGTGCCTTGTTCCATGTACATAATCAGGCTTTGGCCCGGCTTTAATCCACGTACGGAGAAGATAGGTACTGAGCGGAACGGAGCGCCTTTGGCGGTTTCGGGATAGCCACAGCACGCTTTTTCAACGACAGCAGGGTTGTTCATACACGCTCTGCGGGCCGCTGCAATTTTGGTTGATGCAGCATCGAAACGTAACTTATTGGAATCAACCCAACCGGTTTGATTGTCCCAGCTTACTTTTTCCCACATGACGCCATTGGCGGCTTGCTGTGCACCACGACGTACAATCCAGGTGGCATTGTGTGGCAGGTTAACCATCACTTGTCTGCCCGGCTCGGCGTACATTTTTAAAACAATACCCGGCTTGAGGTTTTTGGTTTGATAGATTTTTGAGCTATCAGCCGGTAATGTCAGCGGAGCAGCCTGAGCTGCCAGCATGGTTGTTGCTAAACCGAGGCCGAGTAGGGTCTTTAACATCATTTTTGAAATCAGTGTCGTCATGGGGTTCTCTCCGGTCGTTAATTCTTTTCCTGTCACTTGTCCTGCACTTGCAGAAAAGAATACTGGCCTACTGTTATTGGGGTGTGCCTAAAAAGTTGGCTGTATTACTTATTTGCACGGCTTGAACCGTACATATATTAAGTGCTGGCAAGTTAGTTCGACGTAAGGATACTACATGTTGTAAAAAAGTCACATCAAAAGCATTAATACAGGGTATGTTTTTAAGAATTAATTATTTTCCTGGCGCGCAGGGTGTCAAAAACATAGCATCACCGTAACTAAAAAACCGATAAGCGTTATTAATTGCGTGATGGTAGCCGGTGCGAATAGTTTCATGACCTGAAAAAGCTGAAACCAGCATTAATAAGGTGGACTCAGGCAGGTGAAAATTAGTCACCATGGCATCGACAACATTAAATTGATAGCCGGGGGTGATAAATAAGCGGGTTTCATCCTGAAACGGTTTTAATACGCCGGATTGGGCGGCGCTTTCCAGGCTACGCACAGAAGTGGTGCCAACGGCTATGACTCTGCCGCCGCGTGCTTTGCAGTCAGCAACCGCTTTGCAGGTGGCTTCGGAGACTTCGGCGTATTCCGCGTGCATGATATGTTGGGACAGATCATTAATGCGTACCGGCTGAAAAGTGCCAGCGCCGACATGGAGTGTTACAGTGGTTGTGGCGATGCCTTTTGCAGCGATAGTGTTCAGTAGGGTGTTATCGAAGTGCAGGCCAGCGGTGGGGGCGGCCACTGCGCCGGGGTTTCTGGCGTATACGGTCTGGTAGCGTTCGCGGTCACTGCTTTCATCGGGCCGCTCAATATAAGGCGGTAACGGGATATGACCGTAGGCTTCGAGTAATTCGAGCACAGGGCGCTCACTGATAAAGCGTAAATGAAATAAGTCACCATCGCGGCCAATCATCTCTGCTTCAATAGCGGATTCGAGCAGTAAACACGCACCTTTTTTAGGGGCTTTACTGGCGCGTACATGGGCGAGAACGTGTTGCGTGTCGAGTACGCGCTCGATCAGCACCTCCACCTTGCCGCCGGTTGATTTTTTGCCGTGCAGGCGGGCAGGGATGACGCGGGTGTCATTGAACACCAGCAGGTCTTCCGCCTGTAATAAATCCGGCAGGTCGCTGAATTGCTTATCGCTGAGTTGGCCGCTGGCACCATCAACCACCAGCAAGCGGCTGGCAGTACGTTGTGCGAGGGGCTGGTGGGCGATTAATTCAGGGGGTAATTCGTAGTTAAAGTCACTTAATTGCATGGGTGAAGATCATACACGGTGTAAAAAGACTTTCCAACGGCATAAAAAGACTTTTCAAATGTAAAAAAGTAGGTAGAATACGCGCTTCACATCTGTGCCTGGATGGCGGAATTGGTAGACGCAGTGGATTCAAAATCCACCGCTGGTAACAGCGTGGGAGTTCGAGTCTCCCTCTAGGCACCACAGTATTTAATCTGGCTTGATATTTATTGAGTCAGTCTGAAAAGCCCC
>CACVAV010000012.1 GCA_902727945.1 uncultured Thiotrichaceae bacterium
GCCATCCAGATTGATATTACCGGCCAGGTGTGTGCAGATTCTATTGGCAATAAAGTCTATTCCGGAGTGGGTGGCCAGGTGGATTTTGTGACAGGATCACAGTTGTCTGAACAGGGGCGCTCTATTATCGCCCTGCCCTCCAGCGTTCATAATGGTGAGGCTTCCCGTATTGTGACTGACCTGACAGCAGGCGCTGGCGTGGTAACATCACGGGCGCAGGTCGATTACATTGTTACAGAATACGGTGTGGCTTCCTTGCATGGACGTAGCTTACGGGAACGGGCAGCCGCTCTGATTGACATCGCTCACCCTGATTTTCAGGAACAGCTGGCCGAAACCGCCCGCCTGTAAAAACTGTAAAAAGCAGATAAACCCGGCTTAGCCTGAGAACATTTCACTACCACCCAAAGGAGAAATACAATGACTGCAATTATACTGGATGGCAAAGCCCTCTCGCTGAAAATGGAATCAGAGCTGAGTAAGCGGGTCGCTGTTATCAAAGAAAAACTGAATGGTGCCACGCCGATACTGGCGACTATTTTAGTGGGCGATGATCCGTCATCCGCCACTTATGTCAAAATGAAAGGCAATGCCTGCCAACGCGTGGGTATGGAATCCATTAAAGTCGTTTTAGGCGGTGAAACGACCACTGAAGAATTGCAGGCTGAAATCAGTAAACTGAATGATAATCCTTTGGTACATGGCATTTTGTTACAACATCCGGTGCCTGAGCAGATTAATGAACGTGACTGCTTTGATCAGATTGCGCTGCATAAAGACGTGGACGGTGTCACTTCCTTGGGTTTTGGCCGCATGGCGATGCAGGAAGCAGCTTATGGTTCAGCAACACCCCAAGGCATTATGAGTCTGTTGGATTATTATGAAATTCCGTTAAGTGGCAAGAATGCCGTGGTGGTTGGTCGCAGTGCAATTTTGGGCAAACCAATGGCGATGATGTTATTGAATGCCAATGCGACGGTGACGGTGTGTCACTCCCGTACTCAAAACCTGGCAGAGATTATTGGCCGTGCCGATATTGTCGTTGGCGCATTAGGCCATCCGGAATTCATTAAAGGTGAATGGATTAAAGACGACGCGGTAGTGGTTGATGCGGGTTATCATCAAGGGGGCGTGGGTGATATTGAATTGTCCGCCATTACTGAACGTTGCTCGGCTTACACACCGGTTCCGGGTGGGGTTGGGCCGATGACTATTGCCACATTGATCCGCCAGACTGTTGAGTCTGCTGAAAAATCGGTAGCCTGATTTTAAACGATCAGCCATAATCGCAGCGTCTGTCGGCGGATAGACGCTCTCATTATCACCAAATAGGATGTAAAACCCCATGTTTGCGAATCTCCCTGTTCCACCTGAAGATAGAATTCTCGGTTTAATGCGTCAGTTCCGCGAAGATCCGCGTGAGCATAAGATTGACCTCTGCGTCGGTGTTTATGCCAATGAGAAGGGAGAAACGATTATCCTGGACACGGTTAAAGAAGCCGAACAGCGTTTATATGACACCCAGAAAACCAAAACCTATGTCGGTATAGCCGGTGATCCGGCGTTCAACCAGGCGATGCATCAAATTGTATTTGGTGAAGACTACCCGACTGACCGTATTCGTGCTGTACAGGCACCGGGTGGTAGTGGCGCTTTACGTTTGATTTCGGAGTTAATTGGCCGTCACAAGCCTGATTCACGTATCTGGCTGAGCACGCCTACCTGGCCCAACCATGCGGCTTTATTAAATGTGGCAGGTATGCCGATTGGTTATTATCCGTATTTTGATTACGATACCAAAACTGTTGATTTCGAGGCAATGAAAGCGGCACTGAAAACCATGGGGCCACAGGACGTAGTCGTGTTACACGGTTGCTGCCATAACCCGACGGGTGCAAATCTCTCCAATGAACAATGGGATGAAGTAGCTCAGATTGCTGTAGATACCGGCTTTTTTCCGTTTTTTGATGTGGCTTATCAGGGCTTTGGTGATGATCTGGTTACTGATGCTTACAGCGTGCGTAAGTTTGCGGATACGGTTGAAGAGATGGCTGTTGCCACCTCTTGTTCCAAGAATTTCGGTATTTACCGTGACCGTGTGGGTTGTGCGTTTATCATGGC
>CACVAV010000013.1 GCA_902727945.1 uncultured Thiotrichaceae bacterium
AAAGCCAGTGCCAGCATTTTGGCATTTGATCCGATAGAACGGGAGTCAAGCCTGCACCTGACTTTAGTGCAAAGCATTATCAAACCCGACAAAATGGATCTGACCATCCAGAAATGTGTGGAACTGGGGGTAAGCAGCATCCGGCCAATGATCAGCCAGCGCAGTGTGGTGCGTATAGGCCGCGATAAGCTGGATAAAAAACTGAATCATTGGCAGGCCATCGCCATCAATGCCTGTGAACAATCCGGTCGTACCCGTATTCCAACCATTCTCCCGCCCTTGTCATTTGATGAATGGCTGGCGGCACCGGCAAAGGACAATGAAATCCGGCTGATGTTAATGCCGGGTGATTATCCGCGCATGAATACTTTACCGGATAGTCTGCCGGAGAAACCCCATATCAGCCTGATGATTGGCCCGGAAGGCGGTTTTACTGATGATGAGGTTGCCACCTGTCAGCAGTACAATATCACTACCCTTTCACTGGGGCCGCGCATATTAAGGGCAGAAACTGCTGCAATCACGGTCACCAGTCTGTTGCAGCAGTCTTTCGGGGATTTATAAAGCGTTATAATTACCTCCCCACTTAGTTTTCTGAAGCCACTGACTCAGAATCTTCAGTGGTTAGCTCATTATTTAATTGCACAATGAACTCATCAATAGACAGTGTGGGAGCTAAATGAATATTTAACGAACTCAATTCACGGCTGAATTCCGCCTCACCGGTATATTCAGCAGCAATCGCCATTTGATCAGCATAGTCTGACACCTGATAAAGTGTCATCGGTGCACTGAACAATAAAGCAAGGCCAATAGCATTACGGGCAGTGGAGTGATGCACCAGCCGCACATAAAGGTAAAGCAGGAATGGCATCCACAGAAAATCACCGACAAGACTCACCCATTCCATCGGCCAGGTGGCGGTAAACAGATAATTCAGCTTATGCCCCAATTCACCCAATAGCTGCGGGCCAAGCATTAACAATGCAGCAAAACTTAATGCCGAACCTATTTCCCAACGCCTGATCGACAAACGACTGACCCCCGAAACCACCAGAGTCAGCACAATCATCGCCAACAGATACGGCATTAAATCACTGAAATAATACGAAGCTTCCTTGGCATAAATAGTCTCCAGGTACTTCTCAAATAAGAAGACAAACAAGGTAAAGACCATCAGGGCAATCGACCAGGCAGGTTTACAAAATAGCTTATACAATCCGGCACAATTGCGCACACTGGTTTTAGCGATATTCATGCCAGAGTGCATGACTCTGGCCCGCCGGGCACCTAACAATAAATCCACAGGTTCCTTACCCAGCTCTAATGTCAAAGGCTTATCCGACAGTGCCTGACGATTAACCTTGGAGCCATTTTCCTCGGAAAGATTGCGTATCACCAACTGGCCATTATCAGCCAAATCAATTTCCATGTGATGACTGGAAACAGTGGCATCAGACAAAATAATGTCATTATCCAATGCCCGTCCGATCCTCACAGGAAACTGTGTTAGCCGATGGTATTGATTCAGGCTACGGGTATGAATTTCCAGAATCAACGCTACAGGATGCTCTATTTGTGCCATTTGAAAGACCCCAGCATACGTTCCAGCAGACGAATCGCGCTGGGAAAATCGGAACCACTCATATACAAATCAAACAACATGCCACGTTTTTGCTCTCCGACCATCGCACCGGTCACCAGCACATCACTCAGACCGTGATACTGCCGGTAATCACGACGACACACCGTCATCTTAAAATCCTTGCTGGATATATCTACAAAACGTGTTTTACAATTAAACGCCGTCACACTATTATCATCAGACCTGATACGTAATCCGGCATTATTATTCAATTCATAATTTCGGTAAAATCTAGGTGGAATCATTCTCTCCGTCTCATACCATGCATATTGGTACTGCACACTACCGACGCTAAGTTTTTTATTCAGATAAATCTTCAGGTCATTTGAGCAATTAGCCGCTGTCACGGCGACCAGGCCACGATCCTCAGGTTCATCACTACCATCCCAGCACGTAACAGAGTCACCCATTTCGGCAGGCACGATATAGCGCCCCATAACAATACCTTCCCACTCATTATCCA
>CACVAV010000014.1 GCA_902727945.1 uncultured Thiotrichaceae bacterium
CCAGCGATAAACTCAATCAGCGCTCCGCCAATGAGTGTAATCATCGGTAAGTCAGAACCTTCCTTTGCCATCATTTGAAATCCGATAGCCGCCAGGAAGAACAGTAAACCAACAATACTGGCTATCAATGCCCAACGAAAACTTCTACCGGCCTGATCCAATGACAAATCATAAAACTTGGACAAAAGACCAATCTGGGAAGACGCAATGCTTTTAACTTCATCCTTATCACTGGTAGCAGCATTAAATTGCTTTAATGCCACACCTGCTGCTGTTGAAATTGGTTCCTGCCGTGCCGGATTCAATAGATCACCCAGGTAACCCGAAGGCTTCTTCACCTCTTCTTCATTAACAGAATCATCCATATTTCCTCCGACGTTTAGTTACACAAGCCTTTAAGTATAGCCTGTTAAATTATTCGTTTAGTGAAACAGCCTCTTTTTCAACTAAACCCAAAGCTTGTGCGCGTTTCTCCCAATTCTTTCGCGCCACCACCTGCATGTCTTCATTATTATCAAACTCATCCACGATTTCCATGCCCAGCAAGGTCTCAATCACATCTTCCATAGTTAAAATACCGGCCATACCACCGTATTCATCAACCACCAGTGCAATGTGCTCATTCTTCTCTAACAGGTCGGTGTGCAACTCTGTAATCAGCCTGTTTTGTGGCACAACAATTAAGTCTCTGCGAAGGGTCTCCAACTTATCTTCCTTCTTGCCATCTAATAAACTGGCTAACAGGTCATCTTTCAAAACATATCCTGTCACTTTATCTTTGGAATCACCCTTATAAACCGGAACTCTGGAAAATTGCAGCGCCGGATTCAGCTTATGAAACTGTTGCAGCGTCATATCTTCGGGTGCTGCGTGCACCACTGTACGCGGCGTCATAATACTGTTGGCTTCGATGGTATTGAAACGCAGTAAGTTACGAATAATATTCGACTCACTGTGTTTGAGCATGCCTTCCTGCTCACCAATTTCAGTCATCAGCAGAAAATCGGCACGTGACAACACACTCTTAGACTTATCTTTTTTCAGTGCTTTTGTAATCAATTGCGTCATCCAGATCAATGGTGTCAGCAATGTCATAATAAAGAGCAATGACTTCACTGTGAACGGAACCAGTTCCTGCCAGTAATTTGCACCGATGGTTTTGGGGATAATTTCAGAAAGAATCAGGATGCCCAGTGTCATCAACACAGGTATCACCAGTGAAGTAACCATGGGGTTGGTTTCTCCCCACAACATGGTTGCCTGAGCACCGACCCCTAATGCACCCACAGTATGTGCGATAGTATTTAAGGTCAGAATCGCCGCCAATGGCTTATCTATATTGTCTTTGAAATTCTGAAGGTGCTGACCGATCGGGTCTTTCTCTTGCAGCTTAATTTGTGCATAAGAAGGCGTAATACTGAGTAAAGCAGCCTCCCATAACGAACACATGAATGAGAACAGGATTGAAACGAGGAAGAAGACTATTAGTAATGTATACATGACTTTCGCTTATTAAATATTTGCACAGAAGCATACCAGAATTCTCTGGTTTGAGGTTATCTGCAAAAATATACGGAAGGTCAGGCAACTTTTTCACGAATGAAGCCGGGAAGCTCCATTGAACAGCCCTTAGCATGATCCACCCACACCACCTTAGAATCACCGGTACACGCTGGTTTTTCCGGATCAGAGGCTGCAAACAGTTCGTAATGAACCATAAAACTACTACGGCCCATTTCGCCAAGATAACAATCTACCCGTACATCATTGGGGTAAACAACAGGCTTCAGGAATGTGCAGTTTGCCGTGATGATGACAGGGCCATCATCACGGCCTGCAATTTGACCACCCGCGATATTTTCAATCAACTGAACGCGGGCTTCTTCAAAAAAACGGAAATACACCGTGTTGTTCACATGATGATAAGCATCCATGTCACCCCATCGTACCGGTAGGGTGCAACTAAAAACAGGTGATTTACTCATCATGCTCTCCGTTTCCTCAGCTTTTTACTTTACGTAGGTTCCGGGCGCATCACAAAGCACCTCAAGCTGACCTTTGCCCGGTTCACGCGCTTCCGCCTCATCACCTGCAAACTCAGATACCCA
>CACVAV010000015.1 GCA_902727945.1 uncultured Thiotrichaceae bacterium
GAGTACGGAACGCAAATGGTCGGTGGTGTAACACCGGGCAAAGGTGGTCAGGAACATCTGGGTATTCCTGTTTTCAACACCATGCGTAATGCGGTTGATGAGACGGGTGCTGATGCAACTGTGATCTATGTACCGGCTCCTTTTTGTAAAGATTCGATTATTGAAGCAGCTGAATCCGGCGTTAAGCTGATCGTTTGTATCACTGAAGGCATTCCGGTTATGGACATGCTGGAAGCGAAAATGATTGTCGATAGTCTGGGCGTGCGTTTAGTTGGCCCTAACTGTCCGGGTGTTATCACGCCGGGTGAATGTAAGATCGGCATTATGCCAGGCAGCATTCACAAGCCAGGCAAGATCGGTATTGTTTCCCGTTCGGGTACGCTGACGTATGAAGCCGTTAAGCAAACGGGTGAATGGGGTCAGAGCACGTGTATTGGTATCGGTGGTGATCCGATTCCGGGTACTAACTTCATTGATGCGTTGCAGATGTTCCAGGATGATCCGCAGACTGAAGCGATTCTGATGTGTGGTGAAATCGGTGGTACGGCTGAAGAAGAAGCGGCTGAATTCATTAAGAGTAATGTGACTAAGCCGGTGGCTGCTTATATCGCGGGTGTGACTGCACCTAAAGGTAAGCGTATGGGCCATGCCGGTGCGATCATTGCCGGTGGTAAAGGTACTGCACAAGAAAAGTTTGCTGCACTTGAAGCTGCCGGCGTAGTGACGATCCAGTCACCTGCTGAAATGGCGCAGGGTGTTGCTGCTGCCATGGGTGCGTAAAGCCTCCATTAACCACGCTTTTCCGCAATGGAAAAGGATGTGGGCACCCACCTGTTTCTTGTTATTAAAGCAGGTGGGTTTATAAAAAACATTCACGATTTTTAGATTATCATTGACACTATGGGGTGCCCGATGGCGAAACATACCGTTACATTAACCGACAATCTGACTGGCAAAGAGGTTGAATTCGATATACTAAGCCCTGTCATGGGGCCGAAGACTATCGATATTCGTCGTTTGTATAAAGAACTCGGCTATTTCACGTATGACCCGGGCTACCTGGCGACTGCGAGTTGTTCGAGTGCGATCACTTACCTTGATGGTGATGAGGGTACTTTAATGTACCGTGGTTATCCGATTGAGCAGCTGGCTGAAAAGAGTTCGTTCCTGGAAGTCTGTAATCTGTTGCTGAATGGTGATTTACCGACTAAAGCAGAGCAGGAAAAGTTTGAAGATGTCATCACGCATCACACCATGTTGCATGATCAGGTTCAGTACTTCTATCGTGGTTTCCGCCGGGATGCTCACCCAATGGCGACAATGGTGGGTGTGGTCGGTGCTTTATCGGCGTTCTACCATAACGACATGGATATTCATGATCCTGAGCAGCGTATGCGTTCAGCACATCGTCTGATTGCTAAAATGCCTACCATCGCAGCCTGGAGCTACCGTTATTACATGGGGCTGCCATTTAACTACCCACGTAATGACCTGAGTTATTCTGAAGATTTTCTGCACCTGATGTTCGCTATGCCGACTGAGGAATACAAAGTTGATCCGCTGATGGCTAAAGCACTGGATGTGATCTTTATTCTGCATGCGGATCATGAGCAGAATGCTTCAACCTCTACGGTACGTCTGGCGGGTAGTTCTGAAGCGAATCCGTTTGCTGCGACGGCGGCGGGTATTGCCTCTTTGTGGGGGCCTGCGCACGGTGGTGCGAATGAAGCTGTTATCAACATGTTGATGAAGATTCAGGAGTCCGGTGAGTCACTTCAGCATTGGGTTGATCGTGCTAAGGATAAGGATGACCGTTTCCGCTTGATGGGTTTTGGTCACCGTGTTTATAAGAACTATGATCCACGCGCTAAGATCATTCGCGAACTGGCAAATGAGATTCTGGATCGCTTACCACCTGACAACCCGCACCAGAAGTTGTTTGAAATTGCACGTGAATTAGAGCAGGTTGCCTTGAGTGATGATTATTTCAAGTCACGCAACTTATATCCGAATGTTGATTTCTATTCCGGCGTTATCTTCCTGAGCATGGGAATCCCGGTCAGTATGTTTACCGTTATGTTCGCGCTGGCGCGTACGGT
>CACVAV010000016.1 GCA_902727945.1 uncultured Thiotrichaceae bacterium
CGGTACTCTTCGCTATTAACCAATTCTTTTTTGACTAAAAAATTACCCCACGCATGGTCACTATCACCATTGATCAGGGTGTGGTCCAGGTCAAATAAGGCCAATGTCATGGAAACTCCGTACGTTCAGCAGAAAAAACCAGGATTGTACGCGGTTAAAATTGCTGAATCATGGGGATTATGAAAAAATCATGAAAGTTTAAATATTTGGAGAGCAATCGTGATAGATCAGGAGGGTTTCCGCGCTAATGTGGGTATTATCCTCTGTAATTGCGATGGTAAAGTATTCTGGGGTAAACGACTCGGGCAGAATTCCTGGCAATTTCCGCAAGGCGGGATTGATCAGGGTGAAACGCCGGTCGAAGCCATGTTCCGTGAATTACATGAGGAAACAGGATTACAGGAAGATCATGTTAAAATAATTGGTGAGACTGACGGTTGGTTGCGCTACCGTATACCCCATTATATGATCCGCCATCGCTCTAAACCGCTGTGCATCGGACAGAAACAACGTTGGTTTTTGTTACAGATGCAGTGTGGTGACAGAGATGTAAATTTACAAGCTACACATAAGCCGGAATTTGACCATTGGGAATGGGTGGATTACTGGATGCCCGCAAGAAAAGTAGTGTTTTTTAAGCGCCGTGTTTATCGTCGTGCGTTAAATGAGTTAGCGCCTCTGCTCAGTCGGCGGGCGGGAAGATAGTCAGACTTTTGTACAAAACTTAATGAGAGGTTATACCGTGACAAAATCCGAAGTACTTTTTGAGCAGGCCCAGAAATCGATCCCCGGCGGCGTTAATTCACCCGTGCGGGCATTTAGTGGTGTCGGCGGTATTCCCAGGTTTATTGCCCGGGCTGAAGGTGCTTATATGTTTGATGCTGATGGCAACAAGCTGATTGACTATGTCGGGTCATGGGGGCCGATGATTGCCGGTCATGCGCACCCTGAAGTGGTTGAAGTGGTACGTGAAGCAGCACTGGCGGGTCTGAGTTATGGTGCACCCACCGAAGTGGAAGTGCGCATGGCGGACAAGGTCTGTGAAATTGTGCCGTCTATGGACATGGTGCGTATGGTGAGTTCCGGCACAGAAGCGACTATGTCAGCGATTCGTTTGGCACGTGGTTTTACGGGACGTAACTTCATTGTGAAGTTTGAAGGTGGCTATCATGGCCACGGTGATTCGTTACTGGTGAAAGCCGGATCGGGTGCATTGACTTTTGGTGAGCCAAATTCTCCGGGGGTTCCGGCGGCGTTGGCGCAATACACACTGACACTGGATTTTAATAACAGTGAGCAGATCAGGGAAGTGTTTGCGGAGAAGGGCAGTGAGATCGCCTGTATTATCGTGGAGCCGGTGTCTGGCAATATGAACTGCGTGCCACCTGTGCCGGGATTTCTGGAAACCTTGCGTGAAGTCTGTGATGAAAGTGGCGCGGTACTTATTTTTGATGAAGTGATGACGGGTTTCCGGGTGGCACTGGGCGGTGCACAGGAAGTGTATGGCGTTAAGCCTGATCTGACCACGCTGGGCAAAATTATCGGTGGCGGTATGCCGGTGGGTGCATTTGGTGGTCGTCGTGACATTATGGAGCATTTGTCACCCTTGGGGCCGGTTTATCAGGCCGGCACCTTGTCGGGCAATCCGCTGGCGATGTCAGCAGGGCTAAAGATGATGGAAATCATTTCACGTGATGGTTTTTATGCTGAACTAACGGACAAAACGACCCGACTGGTAGACGGTATGTTCAGCGCTGCTAAAGAAGCCGGTATCCCCGTTAGTAGTAATCAGGTGGGGGGTATGTTCGGGCTGTTTTTCTCTGAAGAAGAGAAAGTGACTAACTACCAGCAGGTCACGGCCTGTAATATTGATCGGTTCAATCAGTTCTTTCATGGCATGTTAGACAGAGGTGTTTATATGGCACCTTCTGCTTTTGAGGCCGGTTTTGCATCCACTGCCCATACTGATGAAGATTTAGCTGCTACACTTAAAGCAGCGCGGGAAGTGTTTGCTGAGCTGGCGGGCTAAGGATGGCCTGAGGGCTTATTACTTATTATCCTACTGATATTGTAGCGTGTTCTCAGGCGTTCTTCATGG
>CACVAV010000017.1 GCA_902727945.1 uncultured Thiotrichaceae bacterium
CTGCTGAGCGGGTGCAGATTGTGGGGCAGGGGATTGCAGGGTGTCAGCCATTTTATTGGCCATAGCAAAACCCATGCCCATGTCCATGCCGCTATTGCCATCACCTTTACCCAGACTTTCAGCGGCCTGAAACTGCAGGTATTTATCCAGATTACCGACCATGCCCATGCTGGTGCGTTTATCGAGTGCCTCCTCTACTTCATTTGGTAGCGAGATGTTTTCAACCAGCACCTTAGTCAGCTCAACACCATAAGCATCAAATTCAGGCGCAATCTTTGTGGTGACATATTCGCCGAGTTGCTCATAGTTACCTGCCATATCTAAAACAGGGATATTAGATTGAGCAACAACTGTGGAGAAACGTGACACAATCAGGTTGCGTAGCTGGTTACTGATTTCGTCAACCGTAAAGTGGCCATCCGTCCCCATGATTTCTTTCATGAAAACGGTCGCATCATTAATGCGTACTGTATAGGTACCGAAAGCACGCAGGCGAACCGCTTCAAATTCCGCATCACGTAACATGATCGGGTTGCGTGTTCCCCATTTCAGATCGGTAAACTGGCGGGTATTAAAGAAATAAACTTCGGCTTTAAACGGACTGCTGAAAGCATGATCCCAGTGTTGCAGGGTTGAAAGCACCGGCAGGTTATTCGTTTCCAGTACATAAAGACCGGGGCCGAGTACATCAGCAATCTGGCCTTCATTAACAAAAACTGCTACCTGAGATTCGCGCACAGTGAGTTTTGCGCCGTACTTAATTTCGTTACCGTGGCGCTCAAAGCGGTATACCATGGTGTCGTTGCTGTCATCTGTCCAGTCGATGACATCAACGAACTCACCCATTATTTTATCCCATAATCCCATCATCTCTCTCCTTAGGAAGCGGTGGCTTTTGCGCCTTTTGATTTAGCTGAAATCAATGCCTGACGTAATTCAGACTCCATTTCCTTAATCTCATTCTCGGCTTTGGCGCGCATGGACTTGCCTTCTTCAGCAATTTGCAGAGAATCATTAATCGTGGCAATCAGGCTGTTGTTGGCTTTACGCACTGAGGCAACATCAAACACGCCACGTTCCATCTGTTTGCGCACTTCCTGATTGGCCATGCGCAGGTTGTCAGCATTCGATTCCAGCAAATCATTAGTCAGGTCAGTTGCACTCTTAACCGTTTCCGCCGCATCGCTCATACGGAAAATAGTCACGGCCTGCGCCAGCTGGTTTTTCCACAAAGGCACGGTGTTAATCAGGGTAGAATTGATCTTATTGATCAGGGTTTTATCGTTTTCCTGCACCAGACGGATGCTGGGTAAACTCTGCATGGCTACCTGGCGGGTCAGACGCAAATCATGTACCCGGCGCTCAAGGTCATCACGTGCGCTGCGCAGATCGCGTAGCGCCTGAGCTGCCAGCATGTCTTCATTATTGGCTTCAGCCTTATTCACTAGGGCAGGAATTTCGGTATTCTCAAGGCGCAGTAATTTCTCTTCACCGGCTGCAATATAGAGTTCCAGTTTATGAAAAAAGTCCAGATTGGCATCGTACAGCTTGTCCAGTGTAACCACATCGGTCAGTAGCTGTGTTTTGTGCCCTTCCATGTTGTCAGTAATGCGGTCGATTTGTTTACGTACATCTTCGTATCTGTTCAGGAACTGAACTACTGGTTTAGCTTTGCCGAACAGACGCTCAAAAAAGCCTTGTTTGCGGTTGGGGTCAAGTTCATCAATATCAAAACCCTTGATCGCCGTTACCATGTCATTCAGTGAGTTACCGGCCTGGCCCAGATCTTTGTTTTTCACCCCTTCCAGCATTTTCTCAGAAATACTGCTCATTCGTTCCTGAGTTTTACTACCAAAGAACATGATGCTGCTGCGGTCATCCAGGTTAATTTCACCAATGATAGCCTCAATTTCCTGTTTTTCAGTCGCATCAACTTGCTCATAAGCCACAATTTCCTGTGAGATAACAGGTGCCGGTTTAATCTCTGTGCCCGGAATAACGGCTACATCGGTTGTAGTGGCTGTTTGTACGGCAGTGTTACTCATTATGGTTTTTCTCCTGAAGTAAATGGTTGGCTATTCAGCCTTGTCCGGTAA
>CACVAV010000018.1 GCA_902727945.1 uncultured Thiotrichaceae bacterium
GAAGCGCTTAGGGGGTATCTTTGACTACGATACTAAACAAGACCGATTTGAAGAAGTAAGCCGCGAGCTGGAAGACCCCGACATCTGGAGTAATCCCGACCGTGCCCAGCAACTGGGTAAGGAACGCGCAACGCTGGAAAATATCGTTGGTGGTATCGATAAATTAACCACAGGGCTTGAGGATTCTCAGGAGCTGCTGGAAATGTCTGAAGCTGAAGATGACGAAGACAGTGTTGAAGACGTCATTGCTGAGCTGAAAGAATTAGAAACCGCAGTAGAGAAGCTGGAATTCCAGCGCATGTTCTCTGGTGAGCTGGACGCAAACAATGCCTTCCTTGATATTCAATCGGGTTCCGGTGGTACGGAAGCGCAGGATTGGTGTGAAATGCTACTGCGCATGTTTTTGCGTTGGGGCGAGGCGAAAGGTTTTAAGGTGGAGCTGATTGAGGCATCACCGGGTGATGTGGCCGGAATTAAAAGTGCCACGGTTAGTTTTGAAGGCGAGTATGCCTATGGCTGGTTACGCACTGAAACCGGTGTGCATCGTCTGGTACGTAAATCGCCGTTCAGTTCTGCGGGTGCGCGTCACACTTCATTTGCTGCGGTGTTTGTTTCGCCTGAGGTGGATGACAGTATTGAGATTGATATTAATCCGGCGGATTTGCGCATTGATGTCTACCGCGCTTCCGGTGCGGGTGGTCAGCACGTTAATAAAACAGAATCTGCGGTGCGGATTACGCACTTACCCACCAATACGGTCGTGCAGTGTCAGAATGGTCGTTCCCAGCATCAGAATAAAGATACCGCGATGAAGCAGTTGAAAGCGAAGCTGTATGATTTAGAAATGCAGAATCGTAATGCAGAAAAGCAGGTGTTGGAAAACAGTAAGTCAGATATTGGTTGGGGCAGTCAGATCCGTTCGTATGTATTGGACGCCTCACGCATTAAAGATTTACGCACCGGCGTTGAAACCGGAAATACGCAGGCTGTGCTGGATGGCAGTCTGGATCAGTTTATTGAAGCCAGTTTAAAAAGCGGTCTATAAGAGTTTATATGATGAGTGAACAGGAACAGAATCTTCAGCAGGATGACAATCAGCTAATAGCACAGCGTCGTGAAAAATTGGCGGCCTTGCGTGAAAAGGGTAATCCATTCCCCAATCAGGTGAAGCGTGAGCATAAAGCCGCTGATTTGACTGAGCAATATGCTGATAAAGACAAACCCTGGTTTGAAGAAAATGAGGTGAAGGTTTCTGTTGCCGGTCGGGTGATGTTGCGCCGGATGATGGGCAAGGCCAGCTTTGCTACGATTTCCGATGTGTCTGGCCGGATTCAGTTGTATGTGCAGAAGAATCGTATTGGTGATGAGGCTTTTGAAGACTACAAGCATCAGGATATTGGTGACATTGTGGCGGTGGAAGGTGTGTTGTTCCGCACCCAGACCGGTGAGTTATCAGTTAAAGTGGATACCTTGCAACTACTGACTAAATCACTGCGTCCGCTACCTGAGAAATTCCATGGCCTGTCTGATCAGGAGCAGCGCTATCGCCAGCGTTATCTTGATCTGGTGATGAGTAAAGAAAGCCGTGAGGCTTTTAAAATGCGCACCAGGATCATCAGTTATATCCGTAATTTCTTTATCCAGCGTGATTATCTGGAAGTAGAAACGCCGATGTTGCAGGTGATTCCGGGTGGTGCAACGGCCCGTCCGTTTGTCACGCACCATAATGCACTGGATCTGCCGATGTACCTGCGTATTGCGCCGGAGTTGTATCTGAAGCGTTTGGTGGTCGGTGGTTTTGAGCGGGTATTCGAGATTAATCGTAACTTCCGTAACGAAGGTTTGTCGACGCGGCATAATCCTGAATTCACGATGATCGAGTTTTATCAGGCCTATGCGACCTATCATGACCTGATGGATCTGACTGAGAAAATGTTGCGCGGTATCGCTGAGGAAGTAGTCGGTTCCAGTGAAATTACTTATCAGGGTGAAACCTTTGACTTCAGCAAGCCGTTCCGTCGTATTAGTGTACGCGATTCGATTCTGGAATTTAATCCGTCACTGACGGGTGAGCAGATTGATGATCTGGATTCAGC
>CACVAV010000019.1 GCA_902727945.1 uncultured Thiotrichaceae bacterium
CGAGTATCCATTCCTAGTTCCAGCGTCATACCTAACTTCTCATCGCTGAAACCGTCCCCGGCTGTTGAATAACCAACCTTACCATCATAAGAGTAACGTTTGTTACGTATCGCTTTGATAGAAACAGGGACTTCCTCACCTTTTGCATCCATGAAATGATTAGTTATCTGAACATCTTTATAGTAACCGCTAGCATCCAATAAACGGCGCTGTGCCAGCAAATCATTTGAATCATAAACCTGACCTTGCTCCAGACGTACATAACGTTCAAAAGAACTATCGTTCAAAACATCCTGCTCAATTTTCACTTCGCCAATCTGATAACGCTTACCAGTCTCAAACTGCAAATCGACATCTGCCGTGAGTGCTTCGATATTGACTGCTATCTGGCGCTTAACAAACGTTGCATCAAAAAATCCAAGTTGGCTTGCCCGACTACTCAAACTACTTTTGAAATCTTCATAAGAACTGCTAACAAGAACGTCACCTTGTTTATAGGGAGGAGTAGATATAACCTCCTTGAACGGTTCCAGCCCCTTGCCCTGACCTGACAGGAGAATATTAATATTCCTTACACGAACAGTCTGTCCTGGCTCAACAACAATGTTTAAAACCCAGCAACCACCTTGGCGCACCACATCCGATTTAAAACGGGCAGAAAAATAACCCATAGCTTCTGCACCTTCGTTCAACTTGTCACCAGATGCAGCAATAAAACGTTCAACACGCTCACGATCCGAGTCACATTTAATCCTCCGCAAAGAAGGCAGGTGAGCTTTCAGGTTATCGGCCAGCTCCTCAGGTGCTCCACTAAAATTGACTTTAACCTGTGGCTCTTCAGCATCTACCAACGCTTCATCAGCAGCATGAACAACACCGGATCCGGAAATAATTACCAGAGCCAGTAAGAATGAAAGTTGTTTAAGAACTATGGGGTGGGCAACAGTTATCATGGATTTATTCTTTTAATAAGCCTCCGGCTATGCAGGAGGCTATTTAACTTCATCATTTAAAATCATCAAGCAGGTCTATCAACTTCTGATATAAACCGAAAAAATCATATAGCGTCATATTTATTCACACTAAAACGCCCATTAGCATCTTCTGAAATTATACTGACATAAGTGACGGCATCCGTTGGCCCTTCACCGATTTTGAATAGCACCGTGATTTTATGCGTCAGAGCAACAGAATCTGTACTACCGCTTTCAGACTGAATGTGTAGAATCTCTGTTATCTCATAATCAACAGAATCATTCGAAGATAAAGGGCCATAATTATTCAACTCAGATCGTAATGCTTCGGCCAGCTTCAGAGTTTTTGAATCAGTAATCTCTAGTTGCTTTATTGGCTTATCTGCCACCTCATCTGCTGTATTACTAGCATCAAGAATCGCTGCTATACGTACATGATCCTTACTGACAGCCAAATCCAATGGGGTTTTTCCGTTTTTATCTTCCATAAGAGGATTAGCTCCGTGATTCAGTAGTGCTATTACTACGAAGCGCTTACCATTAAAAGCCGCTGAATGTAGCGGTGTCCAGCCATTACCTTCTACCAAATCAGGGGAAACGCCATTATCGAGACATCTCTGAACCAATACCTCATCACCCGCTGCAGCAAGCTTGTGAATCATGTTATTTGCTACACAAGCACCATTGATTTTATCCGGAGTATCAGCAGCTTTGATCTCAGCCGGAGTCCCGGCAGTTGCTGAAAAAGATGTGAGGCAAAACACCAGCGCCATGCTGAGAAGTATATGTATATATTTCATAGTTACATCCTTGTAGTTTAAATGTCTATAGAACCCCATAGAGTTTTCATGATGATACAGCTGGGGATTACTGCATCATTTTTGATGATAATGTGCAGGAAATACTCAGAAAGAAGCAAAGTCGCCATCATTCATTTTTTCCAGATCATCTGATCTTTTTTGCGTGAGTATGACTTCGCACATAACGCCAGCCAAAGCTGCGTTCCCGCCCGTATTGCGCATTTGCAGCTCACATTGCGCATCACGCATCTTTATCCAAGCGCGCTGCATATCTTTTAAAAGATTGAGTGTCTCTTTACTTTCTTTGAATGTTTTCTG
>CACVAV010000020.1 GCA_902727945.1 uncultured Thiotrichaceae bacterium
GTGCTCCACGGAATGCCTGCGTTAAATATATTGTTATAAATAAACCATGGCTCACGATCGATATTATCCTCCGACACCGCTGTCACAATACCGGTACGCTTCCAGCGCTCTTTCTGTACTTCAAAAATATTCTTCAATAGCTTGGTGTTCTCATCATCCAGGCCATTTTCTGTCGCATCCATGGCGTAGGATTCAGTAATAACGTAGTTATTAGCGCCGAACTCACGCGGATCACGCGTATCATGCGCAATAGAAACGCCCATTACATCAATTTCATTGCGGAATTTGTTGTTATAAGTCGCCGCCACACTCATATCAAAGCCCAGCGTTTTGAATACCTTCGCGGTATATTGCTCGTAACCCAAACGCCCTTCCTGTAACACTCTGATCTTTTTGGGATCTTCCTTATCACGCGCCATACCGTACATCTGGCCATCTTTAACCATGCGTGAAAAGTCCCAACGATCGATGGTCTTCTTGGCGATATTTTTATATTTCGGGTGCATGCACTGGACAGTGTTCAGCCATGACACTAAACGGCCCAAATCCAATACTGATACGCCAATACCATCCGGCACCGGCTTATTCGCGTAATCCACCATCGCGCCGGTTTTAGTGTTATACGCTTTATTCGGCGCTTCATCATTGAACATTTTGAAGGTGTTTAATGTCTTAAACATCGCCATAATGCGGTCATCAAACTCTTTCTGATCAATAAAACCAAAATCTTTCGCTGCAATAGTCGCCGCCAACGCTGAACCGGTGTCCCACATGGTAGTCGAGGGATAATTATTCGTAGAGTTATACAAGCCTGTTTTCGGGTTGTAGTTATTCTGAAAATAAACCCAGGCAATGCGCGCAATTTCCAGATCGTCTTCACATAATTCATTACCACCCGCTAAACAAGCATCCGCCACTGGTCGATTCAGGCAGGCCACCGAAGAAGACTGGCCTTCGACACCACAGCTACCTTTATCAGCACGCTTACCGGCACCTGAGACAAGGTATTGCAGTGGCGCTTCTGCTGAACCCTGCGTTCCTGCATGCAAATCTACCGTGACAAAACTGCTCAGGTAAATAATGCCACCCGCCATTAAAACACCTGCCACTACCGCTAATGAGGTCAGCGTCGCCCTCCCAAAACCAGCGCTACTACGCTCTTTTGGCATAGTGATTTCATTATCTTTATTATTATCCATGACTACTTATCCTGTTTGTTCAATGTTTGTTTCAGCACCGAATAAATGGGTTTTGCATCTTTTTTAAGTTTGCCCGCTGTCCAGGCCCCAATGGTGATATCGACATCTTGCATCAAGCCTTGCAACGCTTTTTTATGTTCAGGGTAATTGCTGCCTGATTTCCAGATAAGTTCCTTGCTGGATTTCAGTGTCTCAGCAGCTCCCTTGCCATTTTGAGCCTGGCGCTGAATTTCAGCTTCAAGTACCAGGGTATAAGCCTTACGCAAAGCACCAATTTTATTTTGGGCAGCCTGAAGTGCTTGCAGCTTTTTCTCACTGTTGACTTGCTTAGTCTGATGTTCAACCAAACTATCTACTTTGCCATCCAATGTTGTTAGCTTTTCAACGCTATCTTTTTGTAAGACATTAGCCTCAGGATCAGGCGTAACCTGCTGCTGCAATAAACTGGTTTGTAAACTTAGCTGGTTACTCTGCTGGTTAAACTGCATCAGCAACCAAACCACCAATACAAAGGTTGCTACCTGAAAAATTTTAGAAAACATCATTCACTCCTTAGTTGGCTGTGCGGCTGTCAGGCCCGTCAGTTAAGTCGGTTAAATCAAGCACACCCAAGGTGCCAGCCTTCGTATCACTCGTTGTTTCAATGTCTGACTTCGCCGGTTTGTCTGCCTTGGTCTTTTTTGCGGCAAATGGTAACGGCCCAAGACCCACTGTCCATGCTAATAACGCAGTCCTGCCCAACAGAATGGCCACACCCAGTGATGCACTCGCAGCTACCGCATATTTCAGCACGGTGTACTGATAAGGCTGGAATTCAATACCCATGACCAACACATCAAAAATGTCGATAATGGCGGGATGTACCAGATACATACCAAAGGTATATTTCGACCAGTCAGACAACTTATCCGGCCAGTTTAAGTGTTGAGAAGCCATAAAAATGGTCAACGACAACACCGGAATCAGATAATGCACATAGTAGAAAGCGCCTGTGCGCACAGCAAACTCACCGCTTTCAATACTCTGTCCGGCCTGAATCAGTTTGATCATAAAAAACAGGCACAATGCAAACAGCGCAAAGCCCATAATTTTCATCGAAGTATCCCGGTCAAGCTTTGTTTTCCACCAGCCAAATAAGGCATAAGCGGCCATGCCATAACCCACATAACTAAGTATTTTCACGCCATGAACAAGGTACTCCAGCACATCCTGATTAGGCACATGCCCCCACAGCCACCCCGTCAGATACTCACGTATAAACAGCAAAGGAATCAGTACCAAGCCCAATAACGGGTAACGGGTAGCCAACTGGTAAAGCGGATAGAACAAAATCAAGGCAAATAAAGTGGGCAGGAAGTGCATGTGATATTGCGAAGAACCCAGCAGGAAATAATCAACCCAGCTTAATGGGTTCATCAGGCCATTCAGAGCGTCCTCGCCATAACCGAACTGATAAGCCTTAAACAAGCTGAAGAAGGCGTAGAAAACCGTCCATACAGCAAAAGGTACCAGCAAACGGCGGGCCTGAAGCTTCAGGGTAGACTGATAGCCCGTGGGTTTCCGTTCCAGCTTAAAAGCCAGCAGAAATAACGACACCAAAATAAAATATTCCGTGCTGACCAGCTCAGCGGTGGTACGGAATAAAATCGTAAATAAACGCTCACCCTCCTGCGCATTCCGGAAAGGCCAGCCATAAGCATCCGTGGTGGAGTGAATAGCAATAATACAGAATGCTGCGGCGATACGGGCAGCATCCAACCAATTCATACGTACTGTGGTTGTTTTTATCATTGTTGTCTTACCTCAACCTGTGCTATTTCCTGAGCCGTCACAATGTCAGCCATCCCCGGATATTCTCCGGTTTTCTGGCTGGTTTCATGCCACTGATCGATCTGTGCTATACCCTCAGCTCCTACCGCCAGCACTACAAGACTTAAACGGCTGTCATTTTTTTGCGGCTCACTGATTTCCTTTGACCATTCACCGGGCGTACTTCCAAGCGGGTGCTTTGGCCAATAACGTTGATTGCGTTTCATCATCAGATAAGCCTGCGTCGTATTCTCCGGCAGCTTAATCAGCACACCCTTTGCAGTAAATACAGCATCAACACGCTTACCCTGCTGCGGGTAGCTAATCGCTGCAAAATCAGTGGCAGCAGGCACACGTTCAACCACCCGGTAATCACCAAGTGAATAAAATACACCTGTCAGCAAAATAGAGACGGTAATGGGCAGCAGTGCGGCACATAGCAAGACCCACAAACGGCGGGTGCTATCAGTCATAGTTGTACCACCGGAACCGATGGCATTGCCTTTTATTGTTGTATTCATAGGACTAAATTCGATTGTTTTATAAATTATAATTATTTATGTAAATATTTGTTATTTATACAGTTTGCACTTCGACAGGACACCATTTATTAATAGCTTCTCGCAGTACTTCGAGCTGAATCGGTTTGGTTAAATATTCAACCATGCCCACCTGAAAGTACTCAGCCTCATCACCTTTCATCGCATTCGCTGTCAAGGCGATGATCGGTGTTGTCATTTCCGGCCAGCTGGCTTTGATCCGGCGGGTTGTTTCGATGCCGCTAATACCCGGCATCTGAATATCCATAAAAATCAGATCAAAATCATCACGGCGTTCTTCCAGCAGTTTAAGTGCCTCGTACCCATCATAAGCAAACACCGTCTCATGACCCAGTTTCTTCAGCATACCTTTGGCCACCATGCGGTTAATGCCATGATCTTCCACCACCAGAATAGTCACACTCTGATGATCAACTGATTCCGCCATTGTACCAAGTGGCTGATATTCCGGGCCTGAATGAGGCGCATCCGGGGAAGCAAGCTGTCGACTTTCTGCCCTTACCGGACGAGGCAAACGGGCAGTAACAGACCTTACAGAATTTATGTGCTGATTTTTCTGATCCTTCGGTTGATCACTCAGCAGCACCCCAAGCTTGTCATAACTCACAGGGCGATAAAGTGCCGTGCATTGAACGTCAGGAATCGCTGAAAACAAATCATTGTATTGCATAGTTTGATTGATAATCCGACCCACCCTGAGTAGTTGTCTATCCGGAAGTTCGCCGCTGCGCCTGAGCATTGCATCCACAGAAGATAATTCCCGCCCGGTAAAGCTATCAGGAATAATAATCAACCACTCCGGCACCGACTGTTTAAACAACACGGCTAACTCTGCCGCACTTCCGGCTTCACGGCAGGCAACTCCCATGTAAGTGAGTTGCTCAATTAATAGCGTTCTGTGTATCTGATTTTTGTCAAACACAATGCAATCGGTGGTAGCCAAAGATAATAGTGGCACACCAGACAATGGCTCTTCATACGCCAGCAAAGGTACCTCAAACCAAAAAGTACTACCGCCGCGTAACTCACTCTCTACACCAATTTCGCCGCCCATTAGTTCAACCAGTTGACGCGAAATCGCCAGCCCCAGTCCTGTACCACTGTTATTGTGCTGGTCATAACTGTTGATCTGGCTGAAAGCCTTAAACAGACCGTGTATTTTTTCTTCAGGAATCCCCACCCCGGAATCCTGAATAGCAAAGCGCACAAAATTAGCTTTATCTGCCAAAGTAATACGTAATACCACCTCACCTGTAGCCGTGAACTTAATCGCATTACCAATCAGGTTCATCAGCACCTGACGCAGGCGTAACACATCACCCGCCATCGCATCAGGCACATCAGCCGCCGTGATTATAAATAGATCAAGTTCTTTTTGTGCTGCAATAACGCCTAATGTTTCGGTAATTGAAGGCAAAGAAGCGCCCAGTTGAAAAGGCTCCTGAATCAGCTCCAATTTACCGGCATCCAGACGTGATATATCCAGAATATCATTGATAATAGTTAACAGTGATTGCGCAGAATGCAGGATGGTATCCACCTGATGATGCTGCCCGTCATCCAGTTCAGTATCTTTTAGTAAACTGGTGATACCAATAATGCCATTCATTGGCGTACGAATTTCATGGCTCATGGCAGCAAGAAATGCGCTTTTTGCACGGTTAGCATCCATCGCCCGATCCGTCGCCACACTCAATTCTTCAGTACGAACAGCTACCTGGTTTTCCAATGAATCCGCCAGAGAGCGTAACTCCTGATTCACCTCGTACAGCTCCGCACTTTTTGCCTCAAGTAGCATTTCTGCCATCTTGCGGGCTTTCTTCTCTCTTTCCAAACGACGTTGCAGGCGTACAAGCTGATCCATGTCTACGCCTTCACAATGCGAAATTCTGCATGCGTGCCTTTACCTGCTGACAAATCTTTCATAATAATTTCAGCATCCACTTTAAAGTAATCCATACAACCACGTAGCAGGCCCTGAGCTAAGGTAGAAAAAGGATGCTGAGAACTGTATGTCATGATCAGCACTTTCTCGCCTTCACGCTCTGTCACAAAAGACGGTAACGAAGCGTCCGGATAAAGCTTGCGTACTTCGACATGAATATAATGCTCCACAGATTCCAGAAATGTGAACACACCTCCATTTTCTGAAAAAAATGCCGGATGTAACTGGTAAAAACGCCCGAACAAATGCTGCCCGAATACACGTATCAAATCTTCAACTTCAATACCCGTGCGCCTGGACAAGCTCACCACCAACTTCACTATTTCCTTGTGTGAGTAAGTACCGACAGAGGTATAGATACCTTCTGACTCAAGATCAGAGTCATCAATAATGTCATCGACCATATCGTCAGAGAACTTGTCAGCCACCATCTCAAGAAATTCAGTAAAAACGATACCCTTCATAAAAAGCCCTTTTATTGTTCTTTAATTAATAGCTTTATAGCTATAGCTCAACAATCATTTCCTCTTTTAGCTGCTGTTCGACCCGCTGAAACTCAGCTTCCAGCTTCAGAAAAGTCTGAGCAGCGAATAAATCGTCCTTATTGTCCTTGTACGCTTCCAGCAAGCCGCACAGCTCTGCCATAGTAAAAGCGCCGAGCAGTTTGCAGCTCGATTTCAGCTTATGACAGATTGCCCCGACATGATCTGAATGCTGATGATTAATCGCATGAGGGATGCTCTTCATTGCTTTATGCGTATCAAGCATAAAAAAATCAATGATTTCCTGAAAGCCTTCATCACCCATTAGTTCTTCCAGTTGGGAGTAGGTATCCATGTCAATAGGATTTATTGAGAGTTTAGACATTGTTATTCATCTCATTTGCTTGCTAATCTTTATAAATATAATTTATGATTTGAGTGTAAGTATAAGCATAATTCATCAATAAGAAAACCTCGGATGATAAGAATTAAAAATTTATGAAAATCCTACTGGTCGACGACGCTCTTGACATGCGCCTCGTCATGAAACGCACACTCACACTGATGGATCATCAGGTAACCGTGGCTGAAGATGGTGCAGAAGCCTGGGAATATTTGCGGAATGAAGTCTTTCAGGCAGTCATCACTGACTGGGATATGCCCAATATGAATGGCGTAGAGTTATGCCGCCATATCCGTTCGGCTACATTCCCTAATTATGTCTATATCATCCTGCTGACCGGGCGCTCCGGAAAACACAACCTGATTGCCGGTATGGACGCCGGCGCTGATGACTTTGCCACTAAGCCCATGGAGCGCGATGAAATGGAAGTGCTGCTACGGGCAGCAGAACGGGTCATTTCACTGGAACGTCGCCTGGAACAACAGAATCATGACCTTGCCAAGGTCAATGAATCATTGGAAAAAGCCCGGGATGAAACCATGCGCGACCTCCACCATGCCGCTACTTTGCAGATGGGTATTCTGCCTGCTCAGAAGCAGATTGGCCGGTTAGATTTTGCCTGGTTTTTCCGGCCCGCACAGATGATCGGTGGTGATACCTTTAATTACTTTCCAATGAATGAACGCCTACAGCTCTTTTATACCGTCGATGTATCGGGGCACGGTATTTCTGCTGCCCTTTTATCCATGTACCTTTCCAACCTGCTGACTTCAACGGCTGATCAAACTTGTAGCCAATGGTGTGGCGGTAATGAAGCATCGATAAAACAAAATTTAGCAAAAATGCTGCGCTTTTTTAATGAGCATTTATTAGATCTTACTGACCACTATTTCACCATGATTCTGGGCGTGATTGACACTTCTGAGCACCGGCTGCATTTCATTCAGGCGGGGCACCCCATGCCATTTTTAGTCGATAAGGCATCCGGCTGCGTTGAAGAACTGGATTGTACCGGCTTCCCGGTGGGCCTGGTGCCGGATGTTGACTATGAAGTCATGTCCTATCCGTTTCCACCTGAGAGCCGGTTAGTTTTGTTTTCAGATGGCTTGTTTGAAATGCTTGATAATAAGGGACAGCCATTACTGAATAGCGACCTTGATGCTGTATTAAAAACTTCAGTCGATGCAGATGCCACGGAAACTGTCCGGTCAATACGCAATCACTTTTTAGTAGATGGTTATGAGAAAAATCAGCCCGACGATTTATCTGTCATGGTGATTGATTTCAAAGCATGAAATAAGCCTGCCTAAAAAATTTATAGCAAAACTATTAACAGTTAAAAATACCAACAAAGGAAACAACTGACCATGAAGCTACAAACGATAGAAAAAGATGAATTTACGATTATCAAAGTTGAAGAAAAGCGTATTGATGCAGTCAATGCGCCGGAGTTACGCCAAAAAATCAATGAGTTGTCCGGCACCGGGCAAACCCGGGTAATTCTTGACATCAGTAACGTCACATTTATGGACAGTAGCGGTCTGGGTGTTTTAGTCAGCATTCTCAAAATGTTAGGCGGCTCAGGCGAGCTGATTATTGCAGGTGCTAATGGTATTGTTTCAGACCTGTTCAAGTTGACCCGCATGGATAGGATTTTCCGCATGTGTGACGATCCTGAAAGCGCCGAACAGATCATGACCGTCGCCTGAATCACCAACAACTTAAAACCGGGGGCATTTAAGGTGAGCAAAGACAGTAAGGTATATAATATTCAACTGCAAATTGACAGTCAGATGAAACATATCCGCCTATTAGGCGGGGCGTTACGGGGTATAGGCGCAGAACTGGAGTTAACTAACGATCAGATTGGGCAACTGGAGTTAATTTTGGTTGAAGCGGTGACCAACGTCATCGAGCACGCCTATGAATACAAAACAGGCAACCAAATTCAGGTTAAGGTCGAGTGCGATCCTGATAATACGATCAAAATGATCATATCAGACCGGGGCAAATCGATGCCGGATTCGTTACAGGGTAAGTTGAAGGCAGATAGGCTATCACTTCCTGAACCGGAGCTGTTGCCTGAAAGTGGCTGGGGCATGGGCTTGATTCAGATGCTATCCGATTCATTTCACTATGAGCGGAATAATGAACAGAACTATTGGCATATTATGAAATGCCTTGCCTGACAGCAACCGGTAGGCCCGCACAGATTCAATGGATAAAACAATAATAAGTACGGAAAATCATGTCTTTCTATTTCGACTGTTTTGAGCACAGAAAACCAGAGCTACCTCTGAAATACTCACCTATTGTCGAGTCAATCTGGCAATACCTGGCCGTTATCGCCTTAACCATGGGTGCCTGGTATTTGTGGTGGCGCTGGGATAGCTCGTTAAATATGGAGGCGCTGTGGTACGCCATTCCATTGGCTTTTGCCGAAACTGCTGCTTACATTGGCCTGATGTTGTTTGTTTTTAATCTATGGAAGGTTGAAGACTACCCGCAACAGCCTGCTCCGGAAACGCTGAAAGATGTGTTGGATACTCTGCACGGTGATGACCGGCCTCTTAGTATCGACGTGTTTTTCCCGACTTATGATGAAGACCCGGAACTCGTCCGCTTAAGCATTATTGATGCCCGGAAAATCACCTATACCCACCCCATCGATATTAATATTTATGTGCTGGATGATGGCAAACGCCAGGCAATGGAAATAGTAGCTGCTGAAGAAAGCGCGCGCTATATCACCCGCAATGACAATACCGGCTTTAAAGCAGGCAATCTGCGCAACGCGATGGAACAAAGCTCCGGCGATTTCATCGTTATCTGCGATGCGGATACCCGCCCTTTCCCCACCATTCTGGAAAATACACTGGGTTATTTCCGTGATCCGGATGTGGCCTGGGTACAGACTCCGCAGTGGTTTTATGACCTGCCTAATGGAAAAATGCTGCCGGATTTATTAGAGAAATACCTTTCAACACCCGGCAAGTTATTAGGCAAAGGCATAGAGAAAATCATCGGCCCGGTTAGCATCGGCGACGACCCGTTTGTGAATGACCCAAAGATGTTTTACGACATCATTCAGCGGCGACGTAATTGGGTGAATGCTTCATTCTGCTGTGGTGCCGGCTCTATACACCGCCGTGATGCAGTGATGGAAGCTGCTTTAAAATGTTATGCCGACAATATCGAACAACAGGTGACTGATAAATCAAAAGATCTGCGAAAAATTACCGGTGAAAAAAACCTGGATGACGGGCTGGTTTCAATGGTACGGCATAATATTGCGCATGATGAAGAGTTCACACCTTACCGTTTTCATGTATCGGAAGACATTTACACCTCACTGATGCTGCACTCTGATCAGGGCCGTAACTGGAAATCAGTGATGCACCCGGCGGTGGAATCCAAAATGCTGTCACCGCAGGATTTGCTCAGTTGGTCTGTGCAGCGTTTTAAATATGCCGGGGGTACGCTGGACATCGCCCGCAATGACAACCCGGTATTTCGCAAAGGTCTGAGCATGGGGCAGCGCATTATGTATGCCTCCACCGTTTGGTCTTATCTGGGCGGCATCTGGAATGCATTATTCTTGATTGCACCGCTGGTGTATTTGTTTACCGCCATTGCGCCGGTCAGTGCTTATACCGCCGACTTCTTTATCCATATTCTGCCCTTCCTGATTGCCATGGAACTGGCCTTTATGATGGGTACCTGGGGGATTGCGGGGTATCGCTCCAAGGCTAGTTATTTATCCTTTTTTCCGGTCAACCTCAGCGCCATCTGGACAGTCATTAAGGGGGAGCAGATTAAATTCAAAGTCACCCCGAAAGACCGCCAGGAAGGTAATTTCCTCCACCTGGTCTGGCCACAGGCAACCGTGATCGGACTGACTGTACTGGGCTTATTGTATGCCTCTGTGCAGTATTTTCTATTAGGTAATCATGATTACTCGCTGGGCGGCATTCTGATTAATATCTTCTGGGGACTGAACAATATTCTTGCTTTGAGTGGCATTGTACTGGCCGCGCTCTGGCAACCTGAATAACAAAACACTCAATCAAACAATTAGCAGGAATAAGTATGAGTTTTAAACAGGGCTTAATCAGGGCGCGTAGCCATCTGATTTTTTTATTCGGATTGCTGACAGCATTTATATTGGTGATCTGGCTGGAAGGTATTACCCTTCAACAGACATCCAATGATAAATTTACCGATCTAATGGAAACGACCCACCCGCAATC
>CACVAV010000021.1 GCA_902727945.1 uncultured Thiotrichaceae bacterium
ATTTTAGCCAATGCAATTTCCGGCACCACGGTGTATTCAGAGAATGTCGAACAGCCCATGTAATGATAAATGTCTTTGCCGCCTTGTGAGAAACGACGCGTTCCGTCCGGCATATAACCTGTCCAGATGGTACCGGCGATGGTTTGACACAGATTACTTTTGGTCGAGTGGCAGTATTCGCAATCACCACACTCAGCAATATACAGCGGGATAACATGATCACCCGGCTTCAGATCTTTTACACCCGGGCCACATTCCACCACCTCACAGCCACCTTCATGGCCCAGAATGGCAGGGAAAACACCTTCAGGATCATCACCGGACAAGGTAAATGCATCCGTATGACAAACGCCGGAGGCAATGACTTTCAACAAGACTTCGCCTTCACGCGGGCCAGCTACTTCAACTTGTTCAATCGATAGGGGTTTCTTGGGTTCCCATGCTACAGCAGCATTACATTTCATGATGTTTCCTCCGGTGATCAGGGGATGACTGGTTAAGATGGCTCGTAATTAACTGATTATAAGTCCATTCTACGCTGGCTTGCAGAGTAGAATGGATGTTCATTTCTGTCAATTAATGGTACGGCTTCACGCTGTTGCGATTAACTCACGGGCATAACTGGCCTGTAAACGTACTTGCTCAGGAGCCGTGCCACCTAAGTGGTTTCTTGCAGAGACAGAACCTTCCAGCGTGAGTACCTCAAATACATCAGCTTCAATAATAGCTGAAAACTGTTGTAACTCTTCCAGCGACATTTCGCTCAGATCACGCCCGCTTTCCACGCCCAAAGCAACAGCACTACCGACTACTTCATGTGCATCACGGAAAGGCAGGCCTTTAACCACCAGATAGTCCGCCAGATCAGTAGCAGTCGAAAATCCCTGCATGGCTGCCTGACGCATCTTGTCAGCTTTCGGTTGTACGTGTGGCATCATGTCAGCAAAAGCGCGCAAGCTACCCAGTAAAGTATCTACGGTATCAAACAATGGCTCTTTGTCTTCCTGATTGTCTTTGTTATAGGCCAGCGGCTGACCTTTCATCAGTGTTAGCAGGGAAAGCAGATTGCCAAACACCCGTCCGCTCTTACCACGCACCAGTTCCGGTACATCCGGATTTTTCTTTTGCGGCATAATGGAGGAACCGGTGCAAAAACGATCCGGCAGCCGCACAAAGTCAAATTGCGCTGACGTCCAGATGACCAGTTCTTCAGAAAAACGTGACAGGTGCATCATGACAATTGACGCTGAGGCATTGAACTCGATAGCAAAGTCACGATCACTCACCGCATCCAGCGAATTGCGTGCGGGGTGGTCAAACCCCAATAGTTCAGCGGAATGATTACGGTCAATAGGGTAGGTGGTTCCGGCCAGTGCCGCAGCACCTAATGGCATGACATTTACCCGCTTGCGGCAGTCCTGCATGCGTTCAAAGTCGCGCTGCAACATTTCAAACCAGGCCAGCATGTGGTGACCGAAAGTGATGGGCTGTGCAACCTGGAGGTGAGTAAAGCCAGGCAGGATGGTATCCGCTTCACGGTCAGCCAGCTCAATCAATGCACCTTGCAGACGACGGATTTCATGACAAATGCCATCAATCTGTTCGCGCAGCCACAAGCGAATATCGGTAGCAATCTGATCATTACGTGAGCGGCCAGTATGCAATTTTTTACCGGCGATGCCGATACGGTCAGTGAGCCGGGCTTCGATATTCATGTGAATATCTTCGAGAGAAACGCTCCACTCGATCTTACCAGCTTCGATGTCTGTTTCAATTTCATCAAGGCCATTGATAATTTTTTCGACATCTTCAGCGGGGAGTATGCCAGCTTTGGCTAACATTCTGGCATGAGCACGTGATCCTTGGATGTCATGCTTATAGAGGCGTTTGTCGAAATTGATGGAGGCAGTAAATTCTTCAACGAAAGCATCGGTGGATTCACTGAAGCGTCCTCCCCATGGTTTATCGGTGGAAGGCGTTGTATTTGAATGTTCTGTTGTATTTTTTGGCATTTTTACTGATTAATCATTAGTTTGACGAAAAAAGTTGCGGAGCATTATCATCTTGTGAAAGAATTGGTGATCCCTTCAGCGAGAAGTAAGGCACGTAGGGTACACTTTATAGAAACATAAATGGTCGGTATATTCGACTGTAAACATAAAAATAATAAAAATAAACGAGTGATCGTTGCCACTGCTCCACTATGAGTGGTTTACAAAAAGAACATAAAAAATGTCATCATCTGTCACCAAAACACTTGGCTATTTGCCGAACCTTTGCGTCCCCAGTACCCTGGTGCGTACGTTGGTGGTTGCTGTTTTGCTGGCGTTTGTACTGGCGTTAATTGTTGCGAAAGACTTTTCCGGTTTTTTTGCTCAGCTAGGCCTGAGTTCCTTATTTACCCTTTGGGTTGCGTTGGCTTCTGTGATTACCATTTGCATGGTGAATCGTTTCTATGAGCCGTCCAACCGGCATGTTGCCACTTTTATTGTCACGGGTATCGTCCTGTTGTTTACGGCCACAGCATCCTGGATGGGCATGATGCTTACCCAACCGGATGATAGTTTCAATCTATTATTTCTTGTAAAAAATCTATTGATCAGTCTGGTGATTACCCTGGCTGTGTTGCGTTATTTTTATATCCAGAGTAAATGGGAGGCGTCGGTCGAAGCGGATTCCAGTGCGAAATATGAAGCATTACAGTCACGTATGCGTCCCCACTTCCTGTTTAACAGCCTTAATACAGTCGCCTTTTTAGTGCATAAAGACCCGGATACGGCAGAAAATGCCATTCTGGATCTGGCTGATATTATGCGCACGACACTGGATCGCAGAAACCGTATTTCATTACAGGAAGAGCTGGATGTCACCATGCGCTACCTGAGAATGGAGGCTTTGCGTCTGGGTAAGCGTCGTTTAACAGTTGCATGGGATATGGATCACAATACTTTGCCGTTCGACATGCAAATACTGCCGCTCATCCTGCAACCTTTAGCAGAAAACGCTATCTATCATGGTATACAACCCAGACAAGATGGAGGAACTCTAACCATTAGTTTATATGATGCGGGTGATCATTTGGCGATTACAGTCACAAATCCCCTACCGCCGGAAGGCATCTCCACGCATCAGAAAGGGAATCATATTGCCCAAGAAAATATGAAAAATCGACTTCAACTAGCCTATGGAGGTCGCGCGAATCTGCAAATAAAAAAATTACCGCAGCGGTATCGTGTTTCCTTCTCCATCCCCAAGGAGTAAATAATAAATGTCTATAAAAATTCTGGTTGTCGATGACGAGGAATTTGCACGCGAACGTATCAAAGGATTGATTGAGCGTTGTGCTGACTACGAAGTATGTGCCGAAGCCGAAAACGGGGTCGAGGCCATTCAAAAGGTGGAACGTTATCAGCCTGATATCGTCCTGATGGATATTTCAATGCCCGGTATGGACGGGCTTGAGTCTGCCAGGAATTTATCAGAGTTGCCTAACCCGCCAGCCGTTATATTCACCACAGCGTATGGAGAATATGCATTAGAAGCGTTTTCAACAAAAGCAACAGGGTATCTCATGAAACCAATAAGACAAGAACAACTATTACAAAGTCTGGAACAAGCCCGCTCTTTAAATCGTGTACAGCGTTTAGAAATGCTGGAACAACGGGATGGACAGCGTTCTACGCGCAAACACATCTGTGCACGTATGCGGGGTAACCTTGAATTGATTCCTATTGAGGATGTTGTCTACTTTCAGGCTGATCAGAAATATGTCACAGTGCGGCACAATGGTGGTGAAGTTATCATCGAAGAGTCACTTAAATCACTGGAAACTGACCTCGCTGACCGCTTTATCCGCGTTCATCGTAACGCCTTGGTGGCGAAAAGCCGTATCACCGGTTTGACTAAGTCTGATATAGGACGCACCCAGATTACACTGGATAAAGTGCAGGATCAGTTAGAAGTGAGTCGTCGGCATTTGGCAGAAGTGCGCCGTTTTGTACGTGGCCGCTGATTGTTTGAAGTAGACTACCGTTAAATACCCGGCCTTCCGTAGCAGGAGGCCGGAATTCCACAGTAAGCATGGAAGTCTCTGAATTCCACAGTAACAATTAATAACCCTATCCTTTTTATTACTTTTCGGTTCCCCCGTTTCCACTCACTTCTTTTTCTGCGGCATCAATTGCCTGATCCAGATAAAGGCCAAAATAGTCCGGCGAATTGTAACCCAGCATGCGTTTTGCCACTTCCTCACCCTTATGATTAAGAAATAACAGGGTGGGTGTCAGAAAAGCTTTATATTTTTTGCTAAGCGCTGATCTTGATATTTTTTCTCCGTTAAATCCGGTTATTTTTTCTACCCCGTCAATTTGTATGGTGCGGATCAAAAGACGCCGGGTGTAACCTTCATTGTTGTTCATGGGTTGTAAATGTTCGGCTTTCAGGCGGGTGCAGAAATTACAGTGTGTAGCTTCAAAGGCCAGTAGGAGCGGGATCTTCTTCTCACGCATTATTTCTGCAAGTTCTTCAAAGTTATCCGCTTCCTGAAGCGGAGCACTGTGCAGTGCACTGCTGAATAAGGTAAGCAGTACGACAAACCCGGCAATGATTTGGTTACGTACAGTGTGATGAGTGTGATACCTGCGTGACTTATCCATGCGTCATTTCCCTGGTGAATGATTGGTCGGGTATTTTATTTTTTAATTCAATCTAATCAATATTTTATATTTTCGGTATATATCTTATGGGAGAGGGGCGTAATTTGCTCATTTTTCTGAACTTTTCTACAGGTTTGGTATGTGAAGACGTATAAGGGGTTGAGGGTGGTGTTATGGTTGTTCATAGCATGTTTTGTTCTGCTATCTTCTGACGGGTAGTTGACCCTATATTAGACTGTCTCTATACTCCACGTGCATTTGCAGAAGGCTCGGCCCAAAAGGCTGGGATTACAATGCGCAGTTTACTTATTATACAGCTCACGATCGTTTTGCTAGGCGTGGTTGTTTCCGTCCAGTATTTCGGACAAGATGCTATGCTACCAGCGTTCTACGGAGGAGCGGTCGCATTGGTAAATACAATGCTGTTATCTGAGCGCATTAAAAAGTTTGATGAGCTAGCCAAAACCAGCCCCCAAACCGGCGTATTGTCACTTATGCTCGGTGTGGTGCTGCGGTTTGTTTTCGTGCTGGTCGCTTTAGGTGTTGGTTTAGGCGCACTTAAATTATTGCCTTTACCTGTGCTTGGCACATTTATGGCAGCTCAGCTTGCCTTCGTGATTGCCAGTGCACGCCAATAGACATTTATGCTATGGGTTTGGTTCATTTTGTAAGATGAACCAGCCGGTAACTAACAAGATTTTTTAACTTTAAGTCGTACGGGGTGAATTGTGAGTGGTTTTGAACCAGCAATTTCAAATCCTGTTGAGTATATACAGCACCATTTGACCAATTTGAGCATTGGTGGGAAGCCGGAGTCGATTACTGATTTCAGTGTTATCCATCTTGATGTGTTAATTGTCAGTATTATACTTGCAGGTATCTTTGCTTTTTTCGCCAAGAAAGTCGGGGATAATATCGATCCTGATAATCCCGGGCCATTGCAAAATGGTGCCGAAATGATAGTCGAATTTGTTAATCAACAGGTTCAGGATATCTTCCCCAGTGCAGATAAAATGGTTGGCCCGATTGCCATCACTTTGTTCGTCTGGATAATCCTGATGAATGCAATGGATTTGATCCCGGTTGATCTGATTCCTGGTCTGGTCGCGGGTATTTATGGCTTGTTCGGTGGTGATCCTCACCATGCTTACTTTAAAGCAGTTCCGACTACCAATCTCGATACAACATTCGGCCTTGCGCTGTCAGTCTTCGTATTGATCATCTATTACAACATCAAGAGTAAAGGCGTGGCAGGTTGGTTGAAAGGTTTCTTCTTTCATCCGTTTGTTGCCAAAGGCACCGGCGCAAAAATTGCGTTGGCTATTCCTAACCTGCTGATGACGCTAATTGAAGAAATAGCGAAGCCGGTGAGTCTTGGTTTACGTTTGTTCGGAAACATGTTTGCGGGCGAGTTGCTCTTCCTGCTGATCGCTCTGATGGCATTTTCAGTGTGGGCGATGCCGGGCCAAGTTATCCTGGGATCAATTTGGGCCATTTTCCATATTCTGGTTATCACCTTGCAGGCGTTTGTCTTCATGTTGCTGACCATCGTTTACCTGAGCCTGGCCAGTCAGACACATGATGATCACTGATCATTAAGTGTTTGTTGACAGTTTCACGGTAAAAATAGTTTTTTATAGTTTGTTTGATTTTTAATCTTTAGGAGTTTCACAATGGATGCAAATAGCATTGCAATGATCTATTCCAACACTGCGATTGTAGTGGGTATCATTCTCGCTGCGGCGGCGTTTGGTTCGGCATTGGGTTGGGGTTTAATCTGTTCTAAGTTCATCGAAGGTATCGCACGTCAACCTGAAGTACGTGCTCAGCTGACTGGTCAGATGTTGTTTACTGGTGGTTTGATGGAAGCATTCCCGATGATTGCACTGGGTATTTCTTTCTGGTTTATCTTTGCTAATCCGTTCATCAGCGGCGCACTGGCAACTATTGGTGCTCAGTAATTAACCTATCCTTTATTGCTCTTTTAACAGGAGGTTAGTGTGAATATTACAGCTACATTGATCGGTCAGATGATTGTTTTCACGGTATTAGTCTGGTTTATCAAAGGTGTTATGTGGGAACCCATTCTTAATGCTATGCAGGCACGCCAGAAGCGTATTGCTGATGGCTTAGCTGCTGCCGAACAAGGCTTGCAGAATGAAGAATTGGCGAAACAGGCAGCCATTGATGAATTAAAGAAGGCCAAGACAGAGTCGGCTGAGATAATCGCTCAGGCACAGAAACGTGCCAGTGAGATTGTTGAAGAAGCCAAAGGTACAGCAACTGAAGAAGCGGGTCGTGTTACTACGGCAGCGCAAGCGGAGATTGAGCAAGAAGTTACCCGTGCTCGTGAAGGTCTGCGTTCTCAGGTTGCATCACTGGCTGTGACTGGCGCCGAGAAGATCCTGGGCAAGGAAATCGATGCGAAGGCTCACGCCAAAGCATTAGATGAACTGGCCTCACAAATCTAGGTGAACAATCATGTCTGAATTGACAACCGCTGCACGTCCATACGCAAAAGCTGTTTTTGAGATGGCACAGGAATCTGACGCTCTTCAGGAGTGGTCGGATCAGCTGGCTGCCATGTCAGCGGTCGTCGCCTCAGAAGACTCAGCAACTTTGTTGGCTCATCCACGCATTAGCAAAGCGCAAAAGTCGGAGATTTTTTCTGATGTAATAGGTAAAGGTTTATCGAAAGGTGGCCGTAACCTGTTAATGACGCTTGGTGAAAATGATCGTTTTGTTTTGATACCCGAAATTGCCTCGATTTTTGAGGACATGAAGGCGGAAGCCGAAGGGGCTGTCGAAGCACAAGTGATCTCAGCGATGGAAATGAGCGATAAACAGCAAGCTAAAATTGCTGCTGCGCTTCAGAAGCGTTTGGGACGTGAAGTTAAACTCGTTACCAGCATAGACCCGTCTTTGATGGGGGGTGCGGTTATTCGCGCCGGAGATCTGGTGATTGATGGTTCGATTCAAAGTCGTCTGAAAGCGATGATGACTTCGATGAATCGATAATTGAGGAATTAGTACACATGCAACTTAACCCAACTGAAATCAGTGATCTGATTAAGAAGCGGATTGATAGCTTCGAAACCGGCACTGAGGCACGTACAGAGGGTACTGTTGTTTCCGTAACGGATGGTATCGTTCGTATCCACGGACTTGGCGATGTCATGTCCGGGGAGATGATTGAATTCTCCAACGGGATCTACGGTCTGGCTCTGAATCTTGAGCGTGACTCTGTCGGTGCGGTTGTTCTGGGTGATTATAAAACAATCACTGAGGGCGACACCGCAAAATGTACCGGTCGTATTCTTGAAGTACCAGTAGGCGAAGCATTACTTGGTCGTGTTGTTGACACGCTGGGTTTGCCTATTGATGGTAAAGGCGCGATCGACTCTAAATTACTTGCACCTGTTGAGCAGATTGCTCCTGGTGTAATCGACCGTGAGCCGGTTAACCAACCGATGGAAACAGGGACTAAAGCATTGGATGCGATGGTTCCTGTGGGTCGTGGTCAGCGTGAGCTGATCATTGGTGACCGTCAGACAGGTAAAACAGCGGTAGCGATTGATGCCATTCTGAATCAGAAAGGCAAAAACGTGAAGTGTATCTACGTTGCAGTAGGCCAGAAGGCTTCATCTGTAGCGGGCGTTGTGCGTAAGCTTGAAGAGCATGGCGCAATGGAATACACCATTGTTGTCGCGGCTAACGCCTCTGATCCGGCTTCCATGCAGTTCCTGGCACCTTATGCCGGTTGTGCGATGGGCGAGTATTTCCGTGATAACGGTGAAGACGCACTGATCGTTTATGATGATTTGACTAAACAGGCATGGGCATATCGTCAGGTATCGCTGTTGCTGCGTCGTCCTCCGGGTCGTGAAGCCTATCCTGGTGATGTCTTCTATCTGCATTCCCGTTTGCTGGAACGTTCTTCCCGTGTCACTGCGGATTATGTTGAACGTGTGACTAACGGTAAAGTGAAAGGCAAGACCGGTTCTTTGACCGCTCTACCTATCATCGAGACTCAGGAAGGTGACGTATCTGCATTCGTACCGACTAACGTAATCTCGATCACCGATGGTCAGATCTTCCTGGAAACGGATTTGTTCAACGCCGGTATCCGTCCTGCGATTAACGCTGGTTTGTCTGTATCACGTGTTGGTGGTTCGGCTCAGACTAAGATCGTTAAGAAGCTGGGTGGTGGTGTTCGTCTTGATTTGGCTCAGTACCGTGAATTGGCGGCGTTTTCGCAGTTCGCATCTGATCTTGATGAAGCAACACGTAAGCAGCTTGAGCGTGGCCAGCGCGTTACTGAACTGATGAAACAGCCTCAGTACTCGCCAATGAATACTGCCGAGATTGCTTTCTCGTTGTTCGCAGCGAACGAAGGTTTCCTGGATGACGTTGACGCTAACAAGGTTGTTGATTTCGAAGCAGCTATGCTGAGTTATCTGCGTTCCGAAAAGTCTGATTTGCTGGATAGCATGAATGAGAGTGGTGGCTTCGATAATGACGTTGCTGATTCAATGCGTTCTGCACTGGAAGATTTTAAGTCCAAAAATACTTGGTAAAGGAGTAAGCTCCAATGGCAAGTACTAAGGAAATCAAAACGCAGATCGGGAGTGTAAAAAACACCCGAAAGATTACCAAAGCGATGGAAATGGTCGCCGCATCTAAGATGCGTCGTGCCAAAGATCGCATGGCCGCGTCACGACCTTATGCAACTAAAATGCAGCAGGTAGTGAGTCACGTAGCCAATGGTCATCTGGAGTATCAACATCCCTACACGCTGGAGCGTGAGGATGTTAAGCGTGTCGGTTATATCATTGTGTCGACAGACCGTGGTCTTTGTGGCGGCTTGAACACTAACCTGTTTAAAGCAGCTTTGAAGAGTATGGCGGAATGGCGTGAAAAAGATGTGGAAGTGGATATCGCCGTATTCGGTGGTAAAGCAGCCTCAGCTTTTCGTCGCTATGGTCTGGTGGCAGAAAAAACCGGTATGGGTGATAAGCCTGAATTGAGCGATATGGTGGGCACGATCAAGGTCATGCTTGATGCCTATGAAGAAGGCCGTATCGACCGTTTGTTTCTGGTTGAAAATCAGTTTATTAGCAGTCTGACACAGACACCTCGCGTACAGCAGTTGATTCCGATTGTTGCGTCCGACGAGGAGGAGATCAAACATCACTGGGATTATCTGTATGAACCAGAGTCCGAGGAAGTGATTGATGCCCTGATGCAACGTTATATCGAGTCGCTGATTTATCAGGCGGCTGTCGAGAACGTTGGTTGTGAAATGTCTGCGCGGATGGTAGCGATGAAGAGTGCATCGGATAATGCCGGTAATCTCATCGACGATCTGCAACTGGTTTACAACAAGGTACGTCAGGCGGCAATCACGCAGGAAATCTCCGAGATCGTTGGCGGTGCGGCGGCTGTATGATTATGGTAGCCAGAACTGTTTGGAATTCAAATTTTAAGAGGTACTATCAATGAGTGGTGGTAAAGTCATTGAGATAATCGGAGCTGTTGTTGACGTGGAATTCCCGCGCAACGCTGTGCCGAAAGTATACGATGCGCTCATTGTTGCTGATCACGACGGTTTAACGTTGGAAGTTCAGTCGCAAATGGGTGATGGTGTCGTTCGTACGATTGCAATGGGTGCATCGGAAGGACTGAAACGTGGTATGGGTGTCGAGAATACCGGCGCACCTATCTCCGTTCCGGTCGGAACCGGTACATTGGGTCGCATCATGGACGTTCTGGGTAAGCCGATCGACATGAAAGGTGATGTTGAGGTCGAAGAGAAGTGGCCTATTCACCGTCCTGCGCCTTCCTATGAAGAGCAGTCTTCAACGGTTGAGATCCTGGAAACAGGTATCAAAGTTGTTGATTTGATCATGCCTATTTCTAAGGGTGGTAAAATCGGTCTGTTTGGTGGTGCGGGTGTTGGTAAAACCGTAACGCTGATGGAGCTGATCAA
>CACVAV010000022.1 GCA_902727945.1 uncultured Thiotrichaceae bacterium
TTTCATTTTTATAATAACCAGCCATCACATTATCACCACGAATCATCAATTCACCCTGCACGCCCACTGGGCAATCCTGCTGATGATCATTCATAATCTTTGCTTCATTGCCAAAAGCGATACCTGGTGAGCCATACTTAATTTTACCCGGTGGTAATGGATTAGATAATATTTGTGCTGCTGTTTCGGTGAGTCCCATGGTTTCAATCAGTGACACGGAAAACTTCCGTTCAAATTCCCGGTGCATTTCCGGTGACAGTGGCGATGAGGCGGAGCGTCCGAAGTGCACGTGCTGTTTTATGTAATCCCTTGTCAGGTTATCAATAGGCTCACGACTCTCATGATCCAGCAGATAAGTCACCATAGTAGGCACTAAGCTGAACCAGCTGCACTGATATTTTACTATATCCTGCCAGAATGCAGATACGCCGAAACGGGCGGGTAAAACAACAGATCCGCCACATAACAATGAACTGACCAGTGAGACAATTTCAGCATTGATATGATAAAGCGGCAATACACATAAGCCCCGGTCGGCCTGAGTCAGTTGGTGCGCAGTCGCGGTATTATTGCCACCCGCCAGAATATTGCGGTGCGATAGCAATACACCTTTCGGCCTGCCGGTAGTGCCGGAGGTATAAATTAAAATAGCATGATCATCGGGCGTTATATCAGGCAGGGTTTGCGGTATGTCAGTTGAGTGGTCATTCAAAATAGCAGGGTTGAAGTCAGCATTATCCACCAGGATCATTGCCATACGACCCAGCATATTATCAATCAACTGAGCGTATTTTTTGGCATAATGCGGCGAAACAAATAACAACTGTGCATCACTGTGATCCAGTGCGTAATTCAGGGCACTTTCGCCCGCGACCGTATTCATAGGCACAATTACTGCCCCCGAATACATCACACCCAGCATAATAGCTACGCTCCAATAACCATTATCCAGCAACATAGCGACCTTCTCACCCTTACCAATCCCCTGTGCTATGAGCTGTTGTGACAGTTCACGCGCATGTTGCTGCAACTCACCATAACGCATGGTTTGTTCTGTTTGCGGGGTGATCAGATAAGTCGAATCAGCTTGTGTCGCCGCATGCTGGTCGATGATATTACGTACCGTCTTATTCACGTTAGTTACCTTCTGTTACTATGCCGTGAGCCTGCCAATAATCAGCAAAAATAGCTGCCACCTCCGGCTCATTGGGAGGAATGGTGCGGGCGATACGCGTCACATTCATAAAATGCCGGTAGTTCAGATTGTCCCCAATACTATTGCCACCCCATGAGCCACAGCCCATTGACAGTGAAAAGGGTAGACCATTATTAAATCCGCCGCCAGTGCCGAAGGTGTGAGCCTGATTAACGATGACGCGGCAGACCGGCAGATGGTGGCCGATGTAATTGATACGTACATTATTAGTGGAATGGATGCTGATGGAATGCCCCTGACCTTTAAAACGCAGAATACCGTCGGCAATGTCACAGGCCTGTTCAAAATCACGGGCGCGATAAACCGTCAGTACCGGGCTAAGCTTCTCATCAGAAAACGGATAATCCACTCCCCAACCCGTTTCACTGACCATCAGGCAGCGTGCATCCTGTAATGCTGCACGTTCCAGTCCGGCTACTTCCACAATCCGGCTGGCTTTTTGAGCAATGACATGGCGACTTAAACGGCCGTTTTCATCCCACAATACCTGTTGCAGTTGTTGTTTTTCCTGCTCATCGAGTAAACGTGCGCCTGCATTATCCAATGCCACCATCATTCTTTCGTAGACGGCATCGAGAATAATCACACTGTTTTCAGAGGAGCAGCTTGTTGCGTTGTCGAAGGTTTTGGAGGCCATAATCTTGGCGGCTGCATCCTCACAATCCGCTGAGTCATCAATAATTGATGGCACATTGCCTGAACCCACGCCTATCGCTGGCGTGCCACTGGAATAGGAGGCTGTTACATTATTTTGTGAGCCGGTGACGATAATCAAATCTACCTGGCGCATTAATTCGTAAGTCATCGCTTTACTGGTGGGCATGGGCAGCATCTGCACCAGGTTTTCAGGCGCTCCCAATTTTTTGAGCACC
>CACVAV010000023.1 GCA_902727945.1 uncultured Thiotrichaceae bacterium
TCTGCAGTCAGATGGCTGAGATTGCGAGGCATTAGCGATTAAATTAACCCTGCCTTTCTACAGAAAATAGTTCTCTGTAGAAAGGCAGGGGATGTAGATGTATTTATGAACGCCCATCCAGCAAAAACGCCTGGTATTCCTTCAATCGACCCCAGTTCTCTTTAGCCGCCAGTTCTGCCTGATAAGGCCATGATTTTGGCTCATCCATTGTGAAGTCGCTTCCGCCTTGTTCCAGCAGGTTTTTCAGGTGATTCCTGTCCATCGTTGCTAGTCTGGCATAGCTTTTGATGCCGGCATCATTGAGAAGTTTTTCAATGCGTGGCCCGATACCTTCCAGTTTTTTAAGGTCATCCACTTGATTATCATCAGGCATGGGCATGTCTAATGTGTAGTCGATTAAATCCGGTGCGGCTTGGTTTTCCTTGTTCAGACTTGCCAATGATTCTCTGGCACGATTTTCGAAAGAACCAGAGGAAGTGCTGTTGGCTCTTTCTACACTCACTTCGGTGGTGTCATCGCTGCTGCGACGTAGCAGACTGTTAATGTCTGCCCCATAAACAGTGCGATCACCGTCCAGTATAGAACCGGCGGAGGGTGCTGTCGGGCTTGTATTTACCGGTGCTGCAAGGTCAGGGCCTGTGTCGTATCTCATGTCAGGCGTTACAAAGCCGGTTTGTGAATTCCTGAGTGCCTCGCGCGCTGTATTAGCATTGGTGGCGGGCTTTTGTCTGCGGCAGCACAACCCTGACAGCCGCAACAAATAGCAACATATTGCTCCCAGTAAAAAAGCACCCAGCACCAGTACTATAATCTCAAAGCTGGCAGTGATGATACTGTAATCATTACCCATTGAATCGTTCACATCTGATCCTCCTGAGCTTTTGACTTGCCCTGCATATAGCAGAACAGGAAACCAAGAATGAATGAAACCGCCAGGATGACTATCAGCTCAGAAGTGGCATCGCCTGCTTCGGTACGGGTAGCCATCAGCTCAAACTGAGTTTTTGCCTTTTCCCCTATAGTTTCCCACATGCTTTGTTGCTCCATGATTATTCCACCTGTTCCAGTTCAACGCGGCGATTTTTCTTGCGGCCTGCATCGGTCTTATTGTCAGCGATAGGCTCACCTTCACCCTTAGAGTCAACCGTAATCTGCGACTTTGGTGCACCACGTTCAACCAGCATGTCACGTACCTGTTCTGCCCGTTGTCTTCCCAGTCTTCTGTTGGCTGCTCCGCGTCCGACACTGTCGGTATGTCCGGTGACTTTGATTTCTACATCAGGATTATCTTTTAACTGTTTGATAATAAGATCAAAGTACTCGGCAACACTATCGGCTAATTCCGGTTCGGATGAGCGGAACGGGAAGTAAAGTCTGGCTTTGCTAATGCTATTTTTGTTGTCTGAATTACCCGAGGTATCCAGCGTAACTTTACTACTGTCGTCGTCCTTGGTGTCTTTTTCAGCATCTTCTTGAATGTCTTCTGCAGGCTTTTTATCATCAGCCGCTTCAGTTTTCTCAGACTCATCATCAGCCTTACTTTCTGATTTGGCAGCAGGCTGCTCTTCAGATTTGGTTTGCTCATCTTGCTTGCTGCTTGTATCCGGCTCTGGTTCGCTTTTTGTCTGATCGGGTAGCTCCGTCGGTGTGTTATCTGTGTCCAGATAATCGGGTATACCGTTGCCATTGCCGTCCAAAGCATCTTTAGGGTCTCCGTCACCATCCGGATCAGCATTCTCCATAGCGGTCATAATGCCATCATCATCATCATCCGGATCAAGCGCATCAATAGTGCCATCGTTATCAGTATCTTTTTCACCTTCTATTTCAATACTATCAGACAGGCCATCACCATCAGAATCAGTCAGCATAGGATTGGTACCCAGCACCTTTTCACGGCCATTACTGATGCCATCACCGTCACTGTCTTCACTCATTTTGCTGGTTGCGGGGTCAAGGTAGTCCGGAATGCCGTCGTTATCAACATCCTGAGCATCATCAGGATCACCGTCCTGATTCGGATCCGGTGCTTCGTTGCTGGTCGGGTCACCATCACCGTCATCATCAGGATCTAATGCATTAATAAT
>CACVAV010000024.1 GCA_902727945.1 uncultured Thiotrichaceae bacterium
GCACATTACCTGAAGCAATTTCATAAAAAATATACTTCAGCAGAGGAACTGGCCGCTGCCGTCAAAAAAAGCAATAAGAAGAACTGGCGCAAACTGTTCCTGCGCAGCGCAGATCATTACAAATTCACCAACCCTGACTTACCAACACTGCAACCTTGGTTTAATACAACGGCGTCACCCTCAGAGCGGTTTATTTTTAAACGTAATCCTTACTTCCACCGTGTTGACCCTGAAGGCAACCAATTACCTTACATTGATGAAGTGGAAATCAACCTGGCTTCCAATAGCCTGATTCCGGCCAAAGCTGGTGCAGGGGAGTCCGATCTTCAGGCGCGTTATATCCGTATGGACAACTATCCGTTCCTGAAAGAAGCTCAAAAATCAGGTACTGCTGATATTAATGTCAATCTCTGGCAAACCGCACGCGGCTCACACATCGCTCTATTCCCGAACCTGACCAGCGCAGATCCCGTATGGCGCAAACTACTGCGCGATGTACGCTTCCGGCGTGCTTTGTCGATGTCGATCGACCGTGATGAAATCAATCAGTCTATTTACTTTGGCCTGGCGCTGGCCGCAGGCGATACCGCCTTACCACAATCACCACTCTATGACGAAAAACGCAGCACCTTATGGGCATCAACGGACTATGATCAAGCCAATAAACTACTGGATGAGATAGGCCTGACTAAACGTGATAATCGCGGGATACGTTTAATGCCCGACGGAGAACCACTAGAGATATTAGTGCAAAGTGCGGGCGAAAGCACTGAAGAGTCTGATGTTCTGGAACTAATTACCGACAGCTGGAAAAAAGTCGGTATACAGCTATATACCAAGGCCACCCAGCGCGAAGTATTACGCAACCGGGTGTTCTCTGGTGAAGCACATATGTCCATCTTCTTTGGTTTACCCAATGGCATCCCCACAGCAGAAATGAGTCCGGCCCAACTGGCCCCGGTTCAACAGGATCAATTACAATGGTCACAATGGGGGCGTCATTATGAAACCGGTGAAGGTAATGCACCTGACCTGCCCGAAGCACAACGCTTACTGGAGCTATTCACCCAGTGGGGCGATACGGTTGAGTTTGAGGGAAAAACAAAAATCTGGCAGGAAATGTTAGACATCTACGCCGACCAGGTTTACACCATTGGTATTATCAGTGGTGTAAAACAACCGGTCATCAGCCATAAAACGCTGCAAAACGTGCCTGAAACCGGCGTTTTCAACTGGGATCCGGGTTCTTTCTTCGGCGTTTACCGGCCCGATACCTTCTGGTTTACTAACGGGAAATAATAATGCTGAGTTATCTGGCCCGCCGCATCTTGCTGATGATCCCGACGTTATTGGTTGTCAGCATCCTGATTTTCATTATTATTCAGCTGCCTCCCGGTGATTACCTGGAAAGCCACATTGCTGAACTGAAAAGTCAGGGCGAGAGTATTGATCCGCAAAAAATACGTATGTTGCGTGAAGAATACGGGCTGGATAAACCTTTATGGGAGCAATACCTGGTCTGGATCACCGGCTTCGTGCAAGGTGATCTGGGTTATTCATTTGAGTACGAACTGCCGGTATCAGTCGTCGTCGGTGACCGAATGTGGCTGACGATTATGGTTTCCTTCGCCACGATACTGGTGACCTGGCTCATCGCTTTCCCTATTGGTATGTACTCAGCGACACATCAGTATAGCTGGGGGGACTACGGACTGACATTCCTGGGTTTTCTTGGCCTGGCTACCCCCAACTTTCTGCTGGCATTGATCATGTTGTACCTGGCTAATCGCTGGTTTGGTACCTCCATTGGCGGCTTGATGGACCCGCAATACATGGATCAACCCTGGAGCTGGGGTAAACTGATGTCAGTGCTTGAACATTTGTGGATACCGGTGCTGGTGATTGGCACATCAGGTACTGCCGGCATGATCCGCCGCCTGCGGGCCAATCTTCTCGACGAACTGGATAAGCCTTATGTCACAACCGCCCGCGCTAAAGGACTCGGTGAAGTAAAAATACTGAGGCGTTATCCGCTACGCATCTCACTGAACTTTTTTATTGCTGACATTGGAAACATCTTACC
>CACVAV010000025.1 GCA_902727945.1 uncultured Thiotrichaceae bacterium
TTTTGCCCTGGTGACTGTCAGAATTTCCGGAATTTCAGCCCCGGACAGGGCAAACAATAACCCTGCACTCTAAAGCTTAGGTGTGAAATAAGTATGAATCATGAAACAATTGTGCAAACAATGTGTAAGCATCCGGTAGAGCACATTTTCTTCTTTACATGACAGTATCAGGATTTTTGCTTTTTGGTGAGTGAGCTGATTGGTTCACAAAGCCGGTAGCGTTTATAATTGATCTTTTATCTGACTCCACTGATCAAAATACAACGGAAATCCTATGAATATTAATCCAACAGTTACCCATGTTACTGAACGTATTATTGAGCGCAGTGCTAATACCCGTGGCGACTACCTGCGGCGCATGCAGGCGGCACAGGCTCAGACCGGCAAGCGTAGTCTGAGTTGTGGCAATATAGCGCATGCGGTAGCGGCCAGCCCGGCTGATGATAAGTTTAAAGTGGTGAGCTATGCCGCGCCGAATCTGGGTATTATCACTGCGTACAACGACATGTTATCGGCGCATCAACCGTTTGCTGTTTATCCTGAACTGATCAAGCAGATTGCCAGAGAGCAGGGCGCGACGGTACAGGTGGCCGGTGGTGTGCCTGCGATGTGTGATGGTGTAACCCAAGGTCAGCCGGGCATGGAGTTATCGCTGTTTTCCCGTGATGTCATCGCGATGGCAGCGGCGGTGGGTTTGAGTCACAACGTATTTGACGGTGCTATTTTTCTGGGCGTGTGTGACAAAATTGTTCCGGGTTTGGTGATTGCGGCGGCTACGTTTGGCCATATCCCGGCGATGTTCATTCCCGCAGGCCCGATGGTTTCCGGCATCAGTAATGATGAGAAGGCGAAAGTCCGCCAGCAATATGCCAAAGGTGAAGTCGGACGTGATGAGTTGTTACAGGCGGAAATGAGTTCGTATCATTCGCCCGGTACCTGCACATTTTACGGTACAGCTAACAGTAACCAGATGTTAATGGAATTCATGGGGTTGCAGCTTCCGGGCAGTAGTTTTGTGAATCCGAACACCCCGCTGCGCGATGCCTTAACCGCCGCCGGAACCAGGCAGTTATTACACCTCACCAAACAAGGCGGGCAGTTCACGCCGGTCTGCGATATTCTCAGTGAGAAAGCCTTTGTTAACGGTATTATCGGCCTGAATGCCACCGGTGGTTCGACCAATCTGGTGCTGCATGTAGTGGCGATGGCACGAGCTGCCGGGATTATTATTCAGCCGGAAGATTTTGCCGATTTATCCCACGTTACGCCACTCATGACGCGCGTGTATCCGAATGGTAAAGCGGATGTGAATCACTTCCATGCGGCGGGTGGCTTGCAGTTTGTGATACGTGAGTTACTGGACGCTGGTTTGTTACACGATGATGTGAAAACCGTGGCGGGTGGAGGTTTGTCTAAATATACGCAGGAAGCCATGTTGGGTGATGATGGCAAGGCGAGCTGGCAGGCCGGTGCGGCAGACAGTCATGATGAAGATGTTTTACGCCCTGCAAAGAATGCCTTCTCCACTACCGGCGGCATGTTGCGCGTACAGGGTAATATCGGTGAGGCGGTTCTGAAGGTGTCAGCAGTTGCTGAGGAGCACCGGATTATTGAAGCGCCTGCTAAAGTTTTCCATGATCAGGATGATGTTAAGGCGGCATTTGATGCCGGTGAGCTGGAAGGTGACTTTATTTGTGTGGTGCGTTTTCAGGGGCCGAAAGCCAATGGTATGCCGGAATTGCATAGTCTGACGCCTGCTCTGAGTGTGTTGCAGGGCCGTGGTCAGAAAGTGGCATTAGTTACTGACGGGCGTATGTCCGGAGCCAGTGGTAAAGTACCTGCGGCGATTCACCTGAGTCCGGAGGCGCTGGACGGTGGTGCGATTGCGAAGATTCGTGAGGGCGATATGATTCGCCTTGATGCGGAAGCCGGTACACTGGAAGTACTGGAAGCTGATTTTGAACAGCGTGAAGCAGTAGTCGCTGATTTGAGTGCTAATCAGTTTGGCTTAGGCAGGGAGTTGTTTAGCGTATTCCGGCGGAATGTCGGGGCTGCATCGGGTGGTGGTAG
>CACVAV010000026.1 GCA_902727945.1 uncultured Thiotrichaceae bacterium
CAAATTGTCTGGCATCCATAGAGTCATGGAACCACCTGATCCCATCCCGAACTCAGTCGTGAAACGTGGCATCGCCGATGGTAGTGTGGGGCTTCCCCATGTGAGAGTAGGTCAATGCCAGGCTTATACAAAGCAGTGTATGAATAAGCGTCATCTTCATATACGTAGTATTAAAGCTCTGTTAGTAATTATATACTGACAGGGCTTTTTTTATGGCTGAATGATTTATTTTTTTATGATGACGCACGTTTTAATCGATAGCGCGCTGTAATTGTCTGTCAGCTTCCTGCTGAATTTTGACTATTTCTTTGGTTTTCTCATTTTTAAGTGCCAGTGCAACAGCTACTTGTTGAACCTGCACATGCTTTTCCTTAACAGTTTCAAAATTTTTCTGAGAATCAATAATAACCAGTTTTAACTGTTCTTCTTCCTGAGCCAGTGTCTCCAGCCTCGCACGGTAATCAAGCATACTTTGTGGTGTACAGGGCTGATTCTGAAGTCCTTTGAACAGCTCTTCCTGATGGCTTAAACGCCACTGTTGAAAATTAAGTAGGTTTTGCTTACATAATTCGACCTGCTGAACAGCAGTTTGTACGAGTGCTCTACTTTCAAGGACGGCTTTTTGTTGCTTTTCTGCTCGGCGTTCACGAATTTCTTGTAATTTATCAAGGCTCATTATTTAATACCTGCCAGATTGTTAAGCCAGACAACAGTTTCTTCATAGCTAGTATGTTCATCGGGTCGTTGCTTCAGAAAAGCACGAATTAAATCAATCTTATCTAATGCTTCGTCTGCTTCAGGGTCTGCACCCCGCTGGTATTCACCGACCCTAACCAGAAATTCAATGTCTTTGTGTTTGGATAGCAATTTACGGATATGTGCACCAGCCTCCCGTTGCATGGGCGAAACCAGCTTGTTCATTAAGCGGCTCAGACTGTCCAGTATATCGATAGCCGGATAATGATTACCCGATGCCAAATCACGGGACAATACAATATGTCCATCCAGTAATGAACGTACTTCATCCCCAACGGGGTCAGACATATCATCACCTTCAATCAGCACTGTGTAAAAAGCAGTAATAGATCCTGTGACTGCGCAGCCTGCACGTTCGACCAGTTTGGGTAACTCTGAAAAAACAGAGGGTGGATAGCCTCGTCGTGCGGGTGCTTCACCGGCAGCCAGGCCAATCTCACGCTGAGCGCGTGCAAATCGGGTGAGTGAGTCCATTAGCAGCAGAACCTTTTTACCCTGATCACGAAAGTACTCAGCGACGGCGGTAGCAACGTAAGCCGCTTTAAGCCGTTCAATCGGAGGACGGTCTGATGTAGCGATGATCAACACAGTTTTCGCCATACCTTCCGGGCCTAGCGACTCTTCCATAAACTCTCTTACTTCACGCCCACGCTCACCAATGAGTGCAACTACATAAACATCAGCATCAGCATGTGCGATTAACATGCTAAGCAAGGAGCTTTTTCCAACGCCCGCACCAGCAAAAATACCAATACGCTGCCCGACACCACAAGTTACCAAGCCATCTAATGAGCGGATGCCCAAAGACAGTGGTTCTTGCACCATTTCTCGTGTGAGCGGATCAGGTGCCCTGTTCATCAGCGGATAGTGATCCTGAATGACAATACGCTGCTTATTGCCTTTGCTTTGGATGCGGCCCACACCATCAAGAACACAACCCTTGAGGTCTTCGCCGACACCAACACGAAGCATTTCGCCGCTTGCCGTTACCCGTGTGTGAATAGAAACACCCTGCATGTCACCAATAGGCGCCAATAGTGCTATATCCTGTTCAAAGCCAATCACTTCTGCAGGTATCGAGCTTCCACCCCCTGTACTTTCAAGAATGCACAATTCACCAAGCTTGACCTTAGGAATAATCGCCCGTACGACTGTACCGGTTACCTGAACGATACGTCCGTGTAACTGCAATGTTTGGCAGCTTTTTAAAGCAGTCTGCATGCCAGCTGGTATATGTTTAAGAGACATGCAGTCTTATTCCGTTTGGTTTAACAGGCGTATTTCGCCAATGGGTTGAACAGATACATTGGCTGTTAATTCCGGCAATGACAAGACCGGTATTTCCGGAAATTCTGTTACAAGGTGCTTACGCAAGTGGCGTCGCAAATCAAGACTGGTTAAGACCACAGGGCGAGGTTCTCCCGCTGGCGTATTGCCATGTTGTTCTTCCAGCCCCCGCAATATTTGTGAGAATAACTGACTGGTTTCTGGTGTGAGTGAGAGATGAACACCCGCCGGTGTTTGACGTACGCTACCCTGAATTAGCTTTTCACTGGCAGGATCAAGCATATAAACCGGTAATCTACCGGTGCCATTGGTTAGGGTATAAGATAGCTGACGTTTCATGCCTATACGCACCAGTTCAGTCAGTGCAGCATTATCTTTTTCAGCTTCACCGTGTTCAACAAGCGTACCCAGTATCTGACGCATATCCCGGATAGATACACTTTCGCCTAATAAACGTTTCATAATATCTACGATACGTGTATTGGGCACTGCGCGTTGTGCCTCCTGGATCAGAGTGGCATAACCGGCTATTTCCAGTTTGCTCAGTAAAGAATGAACTTCCTGAATCCCTATAAATTCATCGGCATGGCGGCGTAAAAGATAAGCCACATGACGGGTCAGGATTTCTGTCGGGCTTAGTGTCTGGGCATCAGCTCCGCGAATTAAGGCGGGAGGCATACCGCTGTGGTCATAAGGTTGGTCACTCGTTTGCTGGTTTACCAACGGTTGTAATATGCCCAGTTTACCCTTTCCGACAGGAATACCATGAACGGATACCTGATAAGTATCCTCTGCCTGTTGTGCGGATAAACTGACGCTGATTCCGTCAATCGGAACCCCCAGATCTTTTAACAGGCTTTGGCGTATAGCAGAGAAACTGGTGTTGATGTCCGGTAGGGATAACGTTTCCCGGTTAGCTTCCGGTAATTCGACATAAACTGAGGCCAATGGTTGTATTGTTGTGCCAGGTTTATTATCAAGCATTGGGTTTCCACCACTTCCGCTTGCTTTATCGCTCTGGCCGATGACAGTAATCTCTTCAGTGTCTGCAAACGCCAGCTGGGTTCTTTTACGGTTTAACAGGAAGCCGGTTAAACCCAATACGCCGCCGAGAAAGAAAAACACAATAGTAGGGAAGCCGGGGATTAATCCCATCAGTGAAACGACCACACCCGCAATCATTAGTGCATTGGGCTGATCAGTTAGCTGGTTGCCAATATCTTCACCCAGATTGGTTTCTTCATCAACGGTGACGCGGGAAACAATGATACCTGCCGTAATCGAAACAAACAGTGCAGGTATCTGTGAAACCAGGCCATCACCAATGGTTAGAATCGAGTAAAGCTCCATGGCATCACCAATTTCCATGCCGCGCTGGAATGCGCCGATTGAAATGCCACCGATAACATTGACGATAATGATGATTAGTCCCGCAATAGCATCACCTTTAACGAATTTCATCGCACCATCCATCGAACCAAATAGCTGACTTTCTTTTTCCAGCGTAGTACGGCGACTTTTTGCCTCGACCATACTGATAACACCTGCCCGCATATCGCTATCAATACTCATTTGTTTGCCGGGCATAGCGTCCAGTGAGAAGCGTGCGCTGACTTCTGCAATACGTTCAGAGCCTTTGGTAATGACGACAAACTGCACAATAGTGATGATCAGGAAGATGACCAAACCGACAACCATGTTACCTGCGACCACAAACTCACCAAAAGTCAGGATAATGTCACCTGCATCAGCCTCGGTCAGAATCAAACGCGTCGTTGAGATACTGAGTGCAAGCCGGAATAAAGTACTGAGCAACAATACCGAAGGGAATGAGGAAAAAGCCAGTGGTGAAGGCAGGTAGACCGCCAGCATCAACAGAATAATAGCCAGCCCCATGTTCATAGCGATTAACACATCAATCAGCAAAGTCGGTAATGGCAGGATCATCATGAATATGATCATGACCAACAATACAGCTACTGCTACATCACTACGCAGCAAGATTTTAGCCAGTATATTGGGTTGTTTTTTTGAAGCCATAATTATTCCTGGGCCGACTGTGTTGGATTGTCGGGATGCTCTGAAATGTCTACATAACGCGCTGTACCGGATAGCTGCAACATGCTCAGTACCTGCGGGTTAGCACCTTGTATTTTTAGTTTTTGTTTATGCGTTGTGTAAAAATTGAAAATAGCCAACGAACCTAAGGTAGAAATAAAAGGCACCTGTTCCAGATCCAATATAGCCGGAGGTGTGGTTTTTTCGATAGTGCTGATCAGATTAGAGGCCAGTTCATTGTCAATCACGCCTTTTAACGTAATGAGTGTTGATCCATCCTGCTGATTAATATTGATGCTATTCTCCATTATCAGCACCCTGGCTCAGTACTTTTTGTTCGGAAAGTGTCACATAGAGTGTTTTAGCATCAAGTGTAATTATTGTAACGGTGCTACCGGTAGGGCAATCCGGGCCTGAGATCATCCATTCCTGGTTTTCCAGCGTTGTTTGACCCTTTCCGTTAGCTATTGGCTGCGTCAGGGTAATGTTTGAACCCACCAGGTGTTGATGTTCAGAGTGGCCAAATAAAGCATTCAATGTATTAGGCAATTCAAAAAATGCGGGAGCCAACAGCATTAGAATGAAGACCAGCGGAATTTGCCACAAGCTGAAGGCTTCAGGACTCAGAAACATGAACAGGCCTGTAATGCCTGCTCCTATACCCAGCCATTTTGGCCACTTTTCAGCCAGACGACGTTTGTAGCGGGAAAGAATACTGTCTGAGCGTTTGGCCTCCTGTCCTTTTCTGAACAGAAAATAATGCATCCGGGCTTTTAACTCACCGGAACGAACACGCTCAACCAAGTCAGCAAATACGCGATTGCCACTATCCTGAGTATTTTGTGCCGGTTTTTTTGGCTGACTGGACTCTGTCATGTTATTTCTGTCACCTATTTTTTCTGTTATTAGTATGGTCGCAGCAGCGTATCCATAGGGTATTATCATCCATTGGTCTTACGCATAGCATTAGCTACCCGATCAATGGTTGTTGCGGGAATAAATTGGTCGATTTTCCCCTCCTCCAGCAGATCTTCTGCCAGGCCCCGGTCAGTGAAGACCGGTACGTCCTCCACCTGAGCAATTTCTACCATTTTCCGTGCCATTCCTGCTTTACCGATAGCAACAACAACGGGCAATGGGGTCTCACCCTGTTCATAGTGCAGTGCAATAGCAATACCAATATCAACGATTACCAGACGGGCGGTTTTCAGACGGGTACGGACATCATTTTCATTCATTTCTCTGCGAATATTACTTCTTTCACCTTTAATATTCGGATCACCAAACATGTCTTTCATTTCACGTTTGACCTCTTCTTTAGTCATTTTCTGGTCTTTCGCAAACTGAGTTTTCTGGAAAGCAAGGTCTAAAACAGCCATCACCATCATCAGTGGCAGAACAATCATCAGTAACGTCATGAATAAATCACTAACGATTTCAACCTGACAAAGAACGTCACACTGTTTTATGTCATGAATTAATTCACTGATTCCGGAGCGGATAACATAGATAAGTGCGAGGGCGATGAGTATTGTTTTTACCAGTGAAAAAACGGTATCAATTAATTGTTTGATCGAGAATATTTTTTTAAATCCGGAGGTGAAGCTAATTTTTTCCAGTTTCGGCATGACCGGATCAAAAGCGAAAATAAAACCAAACTGGAGAATATTACTTAACAACGCTGTCACTGTAAGCATTGTAATGAAAGGTAATAAAATGGCACCCACCACCAGTTTTACCATAATGTCACTGGTGGCGCCCACTGCTTGTGGAAAGGGCAAAACCTGAAGGCTGGGGATGAGAATAAACAGCTCAACGAGTTTTTCCAGTAACCAACTTCCTGCCAACCAGAAGTAGAGTGCACCTACCAACATGATAAATGCGGGAGGTATATCTTTACTGCTGGATACCTGCCCCTTTTTTTTTGCATCCCGCAGTTTTTTGGGGGTAGCCTCTTCGCTTTTTTCGCCGCTACTTTCAGCCATTAATTAACCCGTCCAGTATGCTCAGGTTACTGCCAAAACTTATGAAGGTATCACGCAGGTAATAGCCAATAAACGCGATATAAAAGATCAGCATGAAAAAGACCAAACCACTTTTTATGGGCATGGCAATCAGGAATATATTGAGTTGTGGCAGGTAGCGTCCGACCATGCCTGTACCGAAATCAATGATCAACATCATGCCGAGAAAAGGGCCGGCCACCAGCACGATGGTGTAAAGCAGTAAATCCAGTTGTTTGAGGAAAAATGTTGCGGAATCTATCGTAAATTCCGGCATGAACTGATGTAAAGGCCAGGTCTGATAGCTCAGCATGATGGCTTCTATCAGCATCAGAAAACCACCACTGACGAATAATATGACGGTGGCGAGCTGTGCCAGCAAATTACCGAGCGGTGATACCATACCTGTGACTGGCGGTGAGAAGAACAAAGCACTCATCGCACCGCGTTGAAGATCCATCAGAAAGCCCGCACCCCGCATTGCCCAGAACGGGATACTCATTGCATAGCCCATAACAAGGCCAAGCATGCCTTCTTTAAATACAATAAACAGTAAGTCAACGGTCTCAAGCTGTGCAGTTGCCAGTTGGCTATGAGTCAATGGCAAAATAGTCAGCGACAAAATAACCATAATGCCGTTACGTATCAACGCAGGGAATATTGGCTGTGCAAACATAGGCATGATTGAGAAGATCACCAGAATTCTGGGTGCTGTCAGAATGAGCGCCAAAAACCATGACTGTAATCCGCTAATCTCACCCATTTCGCTACACCTGCGGGATCATATCGAAGATCTGTATAGTGAATGCATACAGCTCCGGCCCCAGCCAGCGTAAAGTGGCCGCTAATGCGATCATCACGGCGACCAGCTTAAATCCATGCGGTAGCGTTTGTTCCTGAATCGATGTCAGCGCCTGAAACAGGCCAATCAGCAAACCAACAAAGGTGGCGGCTGCAATAGCGGGTAAGGACAGGAAAAGTACCAGCTGCATGGCTTGTGCGGTGAAGTGAAGCAGACTATTTTCGTTCATGAGTAACTCAGCAATAGTCCGTGGATTAGGCGTGACCAGCCGTCGACCAGAACAAATAATAACAGCTTGAAGGGCAGTGAGACGATAATGGGGGAAACCATGATCATACCGAGTGATAACAATATGTTTGAAACAATCAGGTCAATAATAATGAAGGGTAGGTAAATCAGAAAACCAACCTGAAAAGCGATGGTGAGTTCACTCACCAGGAACGCCGGAATTAATACCAATAAGTGGTCTTCACTAATGTCTTTTGAATATTTTTCGGGCCAGATTTCTTTAGTGGTCTGAACAAAAAAATCCCGTTCTTCCTTTTTTGAATGACGGGTTAGAAAGCCCTGTAAAGGTGCGGCACTTTCTCGTAGTGCATCGGTAAACCCCGGATTCCTTATGTCCGTTATATCAACGCCTTTGTCGGTGAATATTTCCTTGGTCTCCAGTGCCACGGGAGCCATGATGTAAATACTCAGTATGATGGCAATGCCGCTGAGTGCCATATTAGGCGGCTCTTGTTGCAGGCCTAGTGCGGTACGGGTGAGCTGCATAACTACCATGAGTTTGACAAAGGAGCTGGTCAGAATGGCAATAAAAGGTGCCAGCCCCATCAGGATCAGAAAACTGATCAGGATAATAGGATTCGGGAAAGATTCCATGATATTTCCGCTCTTTAACGTGCGCCAAACAGGCTTAAAATACGAATACCGATACGGCCATCGATTTCCACCAGTTCACCGGTACCGATTTGTTTGTTCTGAGCCAGAATCTGTACCACCTCCGGTAGCGTGCCAGGCAGATCCAGTACGTAACCCGGTCTTAGCTGTTTGACTTCGTTAAAGGACATGTTTTTATGCCCGAGATCGAAGGAGAGTTGTACGGGTACTTTATTAATTTGTTCGAGGTTGTTTTGTTGTGTCTCGTCAGTCATGGCGTTCCAGTCTGTCGTTATGGTTAACGTATTATTTTGGTTTTGATTGATATTCAGCTGAGCAGCACAAGCCATGTCTGCTTTCAGGCGTAGTCGTAACTGATGAGCGGTCTGGAAATCATTGTTATCAGGCAGCAGAACATCTGACACGGCTAAATTGTTAATATCTTCGATGGTGAGTTGTGTCCGGCCTATTTCCAGGTTGAGACGAACTTCCAGCGTGTCCCATGTTTCATTATGGGTGGATGGCCAGAAACGCATTCTTTCCTGTAATAAAGGGTAGAGCCGTTCTTCCAACATAATCAGTCCGCTAATCGTGCGGATATTACTGCCTTCCGGTTTTGTACGGTTGGCTTCCATCAGCTCAAAACCAATGGGCAATGTGTACAAGCGGCTATTCTGTTCAGCAGAAAGCGACTGCAATGTAATCTTACTGGACAGTCCGCGCTCAGCAGTTACCAGCAGCTCTTCCATGGCATTTTCAGTGAGTGCCAGTCCTAAGTTCTCAGGCAAGCGGCTTAACATTCCTTCAGGAATAAAAGCCCGGATATTTTCCAGCACCGGCCAGTCTGATAGCCATAAGCCTGCTGTCGAGTCACCTATTCCCAACGTTAGTCCAATGGGGTAAATGCTTTGGCGTTGTGTTTCACCGGGAAACAGGCGCAGGCGCAGCATACGATCTTCATCAAGATTAAATGTGTAAGCCTGTGACTTGTTTAACAATAAGTTATTAATACGTACCGCTGTCGCTTTCCACGGGGTGGCATTAAACGGTTTTACCTTCAGCCTGGAATGAATACTCATTATATTTTTTCTTCTGGTTTATTTGTATTTTTCAGGTTCGGACTAACAACAACAAAAGCCACTGACAGCGGTGAAGCACCTATGAACATTTCTATAACCAACAACATCATGCTCCTGTAAATCCTATGCCTGGAGTGTGATGCTCGCAAATACATCAGACAAAAGGATGTTCCCGGATGATGATTCAGGCATCAGGAAAGTTCTTTTAAAATAGAATTATTATGATTGGCTGAATGTAGTCCTGATCCTGTTATTTCGATGTGTTAACAGGATCAGCGGTAGGAATAGCTGGATAAGTTGCTGGTGTCTAAGTGCCGCAGAAGGTGTTTTGAACAACCTGCTCAGGGCGCGGGGGCTGCATATATTTGTCGGGGGTGCTTTGTTTTTGACTCTGTTTTTGAAAGGGCTTTTCTAACAGAGCAACCAGGTCATGGAAGGGTTTGAAGTCATCGTGATCTTCAGCTGAGCGGATGACTGCTTCGACTAAGTGGTTGCGCGGGATATAGAGTGGATTGACAGCTCGCATAGCTGTTTGGCGATCCGTTTCTGAGTGTATTTCTATTTCCAGCCGTTGTTGCCACTGACTGTTCCACTGTTGAAAGTCTGCAGAATGTTTTAAAGCTTCAGGCAACAGCTCCTGATCAGACAAACCACGGAATGTTAGTGTGAAATCAGCCTTATTATCTGACATGATGGTTAGCAGATTATTAATCAGAACCTCATCATCACTACCTTGTTGCTCCAGGCCCAGTTTATTGCGCATACCATTGAGCCAGCTATTCTGGTACAAATCCGGATAAGTGTTGATAGCTTGTTGAGCAATGGCAGCTCCCGTTTCACCGTCTTCATCCAATAACGGGATCAGCGTTTCAGCAAAGCGACACATGTTCCAGTGCCCGATGGGGGGCTGATTGCGATAAGCATAACGGCCTTGTCGGTCAATGGCGCTGAAAACGGTGTCGGCGTGATACTCGTCCATAAAAGCACAGGGGCCATAATCGATGGTTTCACCGGCGATAGATGCGTTATCTGTATTCATGACACCGTGGATAAAGCCAATTTGCATCCATTGGGCGATAAGCCCAGCCTGGCGCTTAATAACGGCTTCGAGTAAAGCTTGGTAGGGGTTATCTGATTCCGCAGCTTCAGGGTAATTCCGGGCAATCACATAATCAGCCAGTTCACGCACTGCCTGAAAATTCTGCTGTGCGGCAAAAAACTGGAAGGTGCCGACCCGCACATAGCTTTGAGATAAGCGTGTAATAATGGCTCCGGGCAGTAGGTGTTCCCGCATAACGTTTTCACCGGTACTCACTGCTGCCAGCGCCCGGGTGGTGGGAATACCGGCAGCATGCATGAATTCACACAGAATATATTCACGTAATACCGGCCCCATGGCAGCACGGCCATCGCCGCCGCGTGAGTAGGGGGTACGGCCCGAACCTTTGAGTTGTACATCAAAGCGCTCGTTCTTATGATTGAGTAATTCACCCAGCAGAATAGCGCGCCCGTCGCCCAGTTGCGGGTTAAAGTGACCGAACTGGTGGCCGGTGTAGGCCATTGCCAGTGGTTCTGCGCGTTCAGGTAGGCGGTTACCACTGAATACAGCAACCTGTTCGTTTTCTTTCAAGCGCTCAGCGGGCAAGTTTAGTTCTGTGGC
>CACVAV010000027.1 GCA_902727945.1 uncultured Thiotrichaceae bacterium
GAACGGGTTTTTGCCTGCTCCAATTGGTAAGCAGCCGGTTTAAGCTTGTCCATGTTGCACCTGTTCAATAAAGGGAATGACTACTGCCAGAAACTCATCGGGGTGAGTCACAAACGGTACATGTGCAGCTTTCTGCATCACATGAACCTGCTGTGATTCATTCGGCTCAAGTGCATCTGCCAGACTCGCCGGAATCAACTTGTCCAGCCTGCCGAAAATCCACTGTTTAGGCTGTTCAATCACCTGTTGTGAAAAATCAGCCGTATTCAGAATAGCCAGCCCGCCAGTCAGCGCCTGCATCGTAGCAGGTTTACTCATAATGTCATTGCGTAGTTGACTCACCGCTTTGGGGTCACTTTTTACGCCCATGAACTGTAAGGCAAAAAATCGCTTAACCGTTGCCTGATAGTCTTGCTGCAAATTCTCAGAAAAGCCCTGTAACACCGCCTGCGGCAAACCATACGCCCAATTATCATGCTGCACAAAACAAGGCGTACTGGCCACCAGAATAAGTGCTGCTACACGCTCAGGGTATTTTACAGCCAAAGCCTGCGCCACCAATCCACCCAGTGACCAACCCATAATCACCGCGCCCTGCGGAATATGCGGTAGTAATAACTCAGCAATGCCATCAATACTGGTAGCCTCCGCCTGATGACTATCGCCATGCCCCGGCAGATCGATCCAGCTCACCTGCGCATGTTCGGCTAATGGTTGCCGGACAGGCTCCCAGACCCGATGATTCATGCCCCAGCCATGCAGGACGACCAGTGGCTGACCCGTGCCCTCTATTCTGCTAAAAAGTTGCGACAATTGATTTCCTTCCCGCTATGATGATGAGGTGATGACCCGGCTAAATACCGGACAACTAAATATAGAAAACGGATATTACCCAATGCACCCTGAAGCGACCAGTATGTTGCCTTATTTAATGATTATTGCCGCTTATTTGCTCGGCTCAGTTTCAACCGCTATTCTGACTTGCAAAATGATGGGGCTGACTGATCCGCGCACGGCAGGTTCTAATAACCCCGGTGCCACCAATGTATTACGGGTCGGTGGCAAAAAAGCAGCCGCCATCACCTTAATTGGCGATATGCTAAAAGGCCTGCTGCCGGTTTTGTTGGGTAAGTTGCTGGGGTTCGATCTGAGCTGGCTGGCTTTTATTGGTTTAGCCGCTTTTCTGGGGCATCTGTACCCGCTGTACTTCGGATTTAAAGGCGGCAAAGGTGTCGCCACCGCCATTGGTGTTTATGCCGGTCTGAACCTATGGGCCGGATTATTGGTGTGCGCGACCTGGCTATTTGTCGCTAAAGTACTGAAAATTTCATCATTAGCGGCATTGGTAGCTACTTTATTAGCGCCACTTTATTTTTACCTGCTGGCTCAGCACACACTGGTTACTGTCGTCATCGCCATCATCACAGTGCTGATTTATTGGCGGCATCGTTCCAATATTCAAAATATGCTGGATGGTAAAGAAAGCAAAATAAAGTCTTAACATTCAATAAAATAATAAAGAACGATTAATAATCATGGCCAATTTTAATACACATATTACCTACGCCGCTGCGGGTGCCGGCTTGTTATCGGTTTTGTGCCTGCAAATCGACTTAGTCGATCAACGCAACGCCTTATTACTGGCATTAGTCGGCACCATCGGCGGCATCTTGCCGGACATTGACCTGCAACGCTCCTACCCCAGCAGAATACTGTTCTCCATGATGGGCATGTTTTTTGCATTCCTCATGGTGTTCTCACTGGAAAATGACTTTTCAATCATTGGCTTGTGGCTGATCGGCATCGGGAGCTTTTTACTCATACGTTATCCTGTGTGGTATATATTCCATTACCACACGACCCACAGAGGCTCAACTCACTCAGTTGTCACCGCCCTGCTGTGTGCCTTTGTTGCCACTACTGCCAGCCACCATATCCTGGGCAAAGATGACCTGACATCATGGTTAGTGGGCTTGTTTCTGTTTTTAGGCTTTATCCTGCATTTATTACTGGATGAGATGTACAGCGTGGATTTTGGTAACCGCCGTATTAAACGCTCATTCGGCACAGCCCTGAAATTAGTTGACTACAGAAAATCTTTTAAGTCTGCCTTATTAATCGGCTTAACTTTTATTGCCTGGTTTATGACACCGGATGAAACCCGCTTCTGGGATATTCTGACCAGTGCAGAAACTTATCAGATTATAGCTGCACGTTTTTTACCTTTCTAAGGCCAAATGGCCCAAATCGTACAGATTAGGTTTCGCGATAACCACTAAGTGCGTAGTATGACGTTCGGGTACGCATGAGAAAAAAAACATTAGTCATGCTATTTATCCAGGAATCAGACAAAAAAAATGGCACAATTACCACCACTTAATGCGTTAAAGGCTTTTGAAGCCGTAGCACGCTTACAGAGCTTCACCAAAGCAGCAGAAGAACTGTTTGTCACACGTGCGGCCATCAGTCATCAGATCAGGCACCTCGAAGACTTTCTCGGTTTCCCGCTGATCAAACGCCATAACCGCTCTATCTCTCTGACACCCGCCGGAGCGGCGGCGCTGCCTAAATTACGCGAAGGCTTTAATAATTTAGCGGATGCAGTGCACGAAATGCATAGTCAGGTCAGTCAAAAGACACTGAACGTGTGGATAGCTCCTTCATTTGCTTCAAAATGGTTAGTGCCACGCCTGCACCTTTTTTCTAATGCTCACCCGGACATTGAGATGCGCATCAGTGGCGATGCCAAACTCATTGATGCCACTGAGGAAGGCGAAAACCTGGATGAATTATTCCGTACTAATGATATAGATGTAATGATTCGCTTCGGCTCAGGCAACTACCCGAACTGTGATGTCGCTAAATTATTTTCTGTTTATTCAGTGCCATTATGCAACCCTGAATTGCTGAACGATCCTGAAAAACCGTTAAAAAAACCGGCTGACTTAATACACCACACCTTGTTACATGACGAAACACCCTATACCGGGCGTCCCAATTGGTCAAAATGGGCAGAAAAATTTAATGTCGATGATATCGACTTCAACCGGGGCTTACACTTTAATCAGGTTTCATTAGGGCTGGCGGCGGCGGTTGACGGGCAAGGTATTTTACTGAGCATTGATGCGCTTGCGGAATATGATATAGCCGCAGGCAGACTGTGTATTCCTTTGGAACAAAAAATGCCGCTGGATCATGCGTATTACGTCATACGCCCCAAAGGTACCAGCACCAATCAAAAATCAGCTAATACGTTCATCGACTGGATTCTTTCAGAAGCAGCAAAGCTGCACGCCCATCACAGATTAACCAGCTTACAGTGATAAACAACATAATGCTGCTTATCACTGGGATGAACCTCTGTTCTACTGCTACTTAGGCTGTGCCGGTGCAGGCGCTTCACCCAGAACAGGCTTTGCTTCTACTTTCAGCGCTTCGTATTCACCGTCACAATAACTCCAGCGGGCTTCCCAACGGGATGGAAAGTCCTTATCGATGAATGTCACATCAAAGTGCCCCCAATACGCCGTCATACGTCCGACCACGCCCGGCCTCATCGTGCTACAAGCTTTTTCAGCTTTATCCTTCGCCCAATAACCCCGGTAGCTACCCCGGTTCTTATAGACTTTTGCCAGGCCCGGCACATAGATCACCCCGGCATCACCCTTTGCACCATAAGTCCAGACAGCTGTAGGCCCCATTTCAGCCTCATACACCACTGTACCTGTATTGGCTTCCCATACTTCATCAGCCATAGCCTGTGCACCCGCAGTTAACAAAGTCGCTGCAAATAATACGTTCAAAAACTTCATGCTTTTCCTCTCATTCAATTCTGTTACGACAACATATCATAGCAGCCGCCTGTTCTCGCTGACAGTAGCCCGAAGTAATGTAGCATAAACTGATAGCCCATCAGAATAATTTAACATGAAATTCATGCCGGGCTACAAATTATGTCCTATGCTTGTCTGACACCAAATTTCAGTGAGGATGGCCTTCAGACAATGAAGGAGTGGCCCAGAATTATTAAAAAGTCGTCACAATCCAAACGATCACAGCCTAATAGATGAGGGTCATTCTCACTGGGATTTGAAACAGTCGAACAGATTATTCAATAACAACGAAACCTCACCGGTCATCAGTGTGAATTCGATGTCCATTTTCTCCGCGTGAGACTGCGGATCATGCTCGTCCAGTTGATCATCAAAAACGTCAAGAAATTTCAAGCGCTTGATCTGCAAATCTTCAGTCAGCACAAAACTGATTTTATTATCCCAGTTCAGTTGCAGCTTTGACACCAGCTTACCGTTTGCCAGATTCGACTGCACTTCTTCAGCCATCAGCTCGTGTTTTTTGAACACAGCGACACTCTGCTCCTCATCCTGACTGAGCAATTCACATTCCTCGCCCAAGACAAACGGTGCAGGCAAAACACCTTCAGACAGCCACTGAGTCATCATGCTGACCGGCGAGTTCTCTGTTTCAGGCGTGGCAACAGGCAGGCTATCAATGGTTTTACGCAACTGGCCGGTGAAACGCTCAGCTTGTGTCGGCGAAGAAGTATTAATGATCAGCCATTGATTGTGCGGATCAATCCAGGCGTCCAGCTTGCGGGTGCGGGTGAAAGCACGGGGCAGTAATTCAAACTCAATTTGCTCACGCAGATCTTTCTTTTCTTTACCGCCCACCTTGCGCGCATCACGCTCTTGTATCGCAGCAACACGCTCATCCAGCTCATCTTTAATCACCGAAGACGGCAACATGCGCTCCTGATGCGCCATGGTCAGCAGAATATAACCGTTACTGCTATGCACCAGACTTTCAGCACCACGACCTAACGGAGGAACCCAACCAGCACTCTCCCGTTGTTCACCGCCACAGGGCGCAAATAATTTGGATGCTAATTTTTCGTCTAATGCTTCTGCAGAAAGAGGAAACTCTCCCTGCAGCTTATACAAATAAAGATTTTTAAACCACATGCTGAAATCGTCGCTCATAATCGCTTAGGGACAGCGATTATGCAGCAAAGTCAGCGCTCAGACAAACATCATACGAACGGTAAAGTACCGTATTGCGCCCAGGGATTCCTTTGCCTCAGCCAGCGCTGCGTAATGGTCGAATAAACTTTACGGAAATCAGTAGTCATCCTGAGATTACCTTGCTCATCCAAACGGTGCAGGTCAGGTTTGTTGCCATAGACGCCACCCTTGACCTTACCGCCCATCACTAACTGCACGGAGGCTGCACCATGATCAGTCCCCCCCCCACGGTTCTCAGCCACTCTGCGCCCGAACTCGGAATAAGTCATCACTAACACATCATCCCAATGACCATGACGCTTCATCGCCGTCGCAAATGAATCCAAGGCATCAGCCAGATAACTCAGGTTATGGTTCTGCAGGTTGACCTGGTTAGCGTGGGTATCAAAACCATCCAGCTCCACCATGTAAACCGGTGCACTAACACCATTGATAATCATTTTAGCTACCGACTCTAGCTGACGGCCCAATTTACTATTGGCGAAACCCTGTCCGACCTGTCTGGGGTTTCTCATTTTGGTTATCAGCTCGTCGCTGGCACCCATCACCTGTGACTGAATTTTAGTTAAGTGCGCCAATGCGGGATTGTTCACCTTTGTATTCACCTGAGCACCCTCAAAAAGCCCGGCCTGACTCACAAACACTTCAGGGCTTTTCATGGCTATCGCATAACAATCTTTACCCGCCATTGGTCCAAGTTCATCGCCTAACACAATACCGTGCAGGTTTTTTTGATACCCCGGTAATATATGGGCCAGCCAGCCTTTATTTGATTGACCGGCATTAGTGGCCGTATCCCAGACATCACCTGACTCAAAGTGAGACAGAATAGGTCTGGGGTAGCCAACACCCTGTATCCAGGCCATGTCATTAGCTTTCCACCATGGCCGCAGCTTATCCATATATGGGTTCATGCTCATGCCACTGTCACCTAACACGCGCTGATCAATTTTTTTCTTATGGTGCGGCATGCTGATGGTCGGGCGTAATGACTTATACTTCTCATAATCAAACTGCGGAATTAAGGTATTAAGGCCATCATTACCCCCTTTTAACCGCACCAGAACCAGCTTACGCTGACGGGTTCGCTGCCCATTGTGTTGTTGTTGCTGACCGGCAGCCCACAGTGCCTCCGGCGCAAGACCAGCTGCAGAGGCAGCGCCTGCCAGCTTTAAAAAATCACGTCTATCCATCTTTTCTCTCAACTCCCGGCAGACCCGGACGTACTTGCATCACGGTGTCTTACTTTTATCCAACTCAATACACTAGTAACCCTTTGGTGACTAACTCAGGTCACCTGAAACGCAGGATCCTTGAGCAATGCATGTGCCAATCTGCGTTTACCCGGTGTTTCCGGTAATTTATTCAATGGTGGAACGGCTAATAACCATTCCAGCATTTCTTCATTATTTTTTGCTTTTATATGTGGCCCGGTCTTTACTCTTGCATTCAGATTCCCTCGGGAGATTTTTGCCAGATAGGATGCTCTGACCAATAAAGTTTGCGTACTAATCCAGTGATCGCCGCCTTCCCAACCTTTCACATTCGGCGGATCAAACAGCTTCTGCCCCAACAAACGGCACAGATTAACCATTTTAGTCGTATTTTCACGCGGGTAAGGAATGGTGCGAATAGTACCTATTAATAAATCGACAGGCGACTTCACTAAGGTACCGCGAAACCGTTCTGACCAAAACTCATCACTGTTCAGCATCACCCGCATCAGCGTCTTAATATCATAGTTACTACTACGAAAATGGTTTGCCCATTGCACTACTGTCTGGCGGGGAGGATTAATATCACTGATAAATGCTTTCCAGAATTTTTCAGTCACACGTTCCGCAGTGCGCGGGTTCTGGAGCAGGATTTTGATAATATCATCACCGGTAAAATTACCCGCACGACGTAAAAACAGCTTACGGCTACCATCATGATGTTCACCGCTGATATGGAACTTACCACTTCGCGGGTGTACTCCCCAGCCGGTGAACGCCTTAGCGGCAGCCTCGACATCATTTTGAGTATAATTACCATGTCCCAGCGTAAACAGCTCAAGCAACTCACGCGCAAAATTTTCATTAGGTTCCGCCTTGACGTTTTTATAACCATCAAGATAAACCAGCATCGCCGGGTCTCTGGCGACAGAACGCAACAAGTGCCGGAAATTACCCAAAGCATGCTTACGCAACATCAGATTCTGTTGGTGCAACAAACTGGGCTGCAATGTTTTCTGGAGAGAAGAAGTAAAGTAGTTATGCCAGAAAAGCGTCATACGCTCTACCAGTGGAGTATTCGTTCTGAATAACTGTTCTATCCACCAGCCCTGAAGACGCTGACCTTCCGTCTGAGCCATCACCCAGGCATCTGCGCGGGTTTTAGCACCTGCATCACGCATTGGCTCCAGCTTATTCCACGGCGTCAGATAGGGTGCAGGGCGTGGGTTAGAGGGCGCTGGATTAAGAATATATTCAATGGCCTTCTCTCGCGGCAGACCTTCCAGCTTTTTGATACTTCCCCATTCCGCACCCAGCCCGGTACGGACGGTCAGGTGTCGGGCCTCACCGAATGTCAATTCATTCATAAGCAAAATTTTCTCTAGTGAATGGAAACGCGCTGTAAAGCATACCATGCTTTTTATAGGTCTAAAGTTGTAAAACTTAATAATAATTCATCATTTTAGTTAAATTTTACGCAAGCACAGTGTTTAGCAGCAAGAATGATCAAAAAATATCCAATTAAAAATATCTATCAACTTGATCCGAGTTTGATACTACGCAAACCCGGATCACAAGTATCATCCACCCGATTAGCGGAGCGCGTACTGCCCGCCGCCTATCTCCTTTTTCACACTTTGAGCTAACTGATGAACCGCCATAGCATAATAATTACTGTGGTTGTAACGCGTGATGACATAAAAGTTATGGTAACCAATCCAGGGTTCCTTTATGCCGCCGGGAACCGTCGTCAATGCTAATAAATGTGTTCTGCCGGTATTACTCCAACTGCCGTTACGGGGTCTTATGCCCTTTTTAGCAAGCCTTGACGTTGAATAACGCACTTTATAGCCATCAGGCATACTCGTATAAGCCATTGAAGAAACCCGTGCGGGTACAGCCACTTCCTGGCCACGTTTCCATTTGTGCTTGGCAAAATAGTTAGCAACACTGCCAATCGCATCAACCGGATTCCATAAATCGCGAATACCATCACCATTGAAGTCAACCGCAAAGGCACGGAAACTACTTGGCATAAACTGGCCATAGCCCATAGCTCCGGCGTACGAACCTTTAGGTTGTAACGGGTCCATGCGCTCACTACGTGTCATCAACAGGTAATTTTCCAGTTCTTTAAAGAAGAATTTGCTACGGCGCTTATTAACAATCGCCGAAGTAGTCAGTGCATCAATCACCCGGTGCTTACCTAAAATTCTGCCCCAACGGGTTTCAACACCCATAATGCCGACAATGTACTCAGGATCAACACCATAGCGTTGTGATGCACGCTGTAAATGAGCGCGGTGCTTCTTCCAGAATTGAACGCCTTTCTGAGTATTAGCTGCTGTCACAAATTTTGAACGGTAATTATACCAACCACGGCCACTGCTTGAGCCACCGTTATTCCCGGCCCAAAGACGCGCTACATCATCGCGGTTACGGGCTTTAGAAAACACACCGTTCAGATAGCTTTTACTGAAACCATGCCGCGCTGACATCGCATCTATAAAATAAAGTAAGGCACGATTTCCGGCAAAGCTACCACTCAAAGAAGCTGCTGAGTAATTTCCGACACCACGCCCGCCATAACCAACAGACCGGGTAGCAGGCCGGACAACAGGCCGACGATCTGCTTGTGCCTGCTTCTGTTGCTGATAGCGTTGCTGCTTAGCCTGCTGTTGACTACGCTGTTGCTTGGCCTGCTGCTGTTGCTGCCATTTCTGATGGTATTCCTGGCGTTTCGCCTGCTGTTGCTTCTGTAGCTGTTGTTGTTGCTGGCTCGCTTTCAGAGAGGCAGCTTGTACCCGCTTTTGCTGTTGTTGTTTCTGCTCCCATTCCTGTTGGTATTTAGCTCTTTTTGCTTCCTGCTCCTGCTTCGCCGCCCACGCTCTCTGGTATTTCAGGCGCGCCTGAGCTTGTTCATTTTTTCTTGCTGAGTATTGACGGCTTTGTTTTGCCTGCTTCTGCTTCAAAGGCTGCCCTGTTGGCACCTTATATTGCTGCGCTGCTTTTTCCGGTGCCTGGCGTACAATGTACTCAGTCTTCGCCACATCGGGCTTGTCTGCTTGTGCACTTTTGACAGGTGTATTTTTTTTCGGTGAAGAACTACACCCCGCCACCAGACCCATACAGCCTGTGATCAATAGCCCCGATAGCAATAACTTGCCTGACTGCATCTTTCTCTCCTTTTTCTTGATTCATTATTTGGCTGAATTAACAGCCTTTTAGTATTTAAAATAGTTAACAACTGATGAAACTTATAAAAAATTTACACCCCGGACAAACACACCATCAATTAGCAAAATCAATGAAATTTGCCCCCTCATCCATAATAGGTGGCATTTGATTGGCCACCGCATCACCCACGGTTACCGGATCAGGAGAGCTGAGTGACGGAAACTTCCAACCACCTGGCATGTAACCCATTTGGTTAGGTGCATTAATCATTTCATCCCAGAAATCACCGGTGAAATCAGTGTAGAAATCCGGCCAGATATAACGTGTATCACCCCAGGGTTTGACCACTTTCTTGGGCTGAGGCGCAGGTGGTGGTTTTGGCCCCGGTGTCGCGGGTATATTCGGATTATAGGGACTACGGTATTGACTGACCGGCTGTGGTGCCTGAGTCATCGGCTGCCGTTGTTGGGGCTGCATTTGCATGCCCGGATAAGCATAAGGCATAACAGTCATTGGCTGACCCGGCCTTGCCTGAGGGTAATAATAAGCGGCAGCCGGATAAGCATAATACATTGGCTGACGGTAAGTCTGCATCGCCTGCGGATAGGCATAGACCGGATACTGTTGCGCACCTGTCCCCTGAGGACTGGCTGCATTGTTAAGCTGTGGAAACTGGTACTGCCTACCTTGCGTAACTTCTGCCAACACACCAGGTGAGAACACGCTGCCCATCAACAACACAACACCCACAAAATAGCTTTTCTTCCTCATAGCAAAACCTCAATATATAGATTATATAAATTGCAACAGCATAGCAGAGGTTAGTTATGAAAAACGATATACCTAAAGCCCAGTCTAGCCTGAAAACCTGACAACCATAGGGCATCATCCCTTAATAGGAAATGAGTTCAGCTATCTCACTTGAACAACAGTCATGTACCAAACTAAAAAATAACGTAAAATAATGGGCAACACACATGTAGCAAATCATACCGCAAGCATTAAAGTTTGCGACTTTAACATTAACGGATATGAAAAAATTTCACCCCCAAGCATGAAAGTCTACGACTTCCACAGTAACTC
>CACVAV010000028.1 GCA_902727945.1 uncultured Thiotrichaceae bacterium
AATACCTGATGACCCCGCTGGTTTGTGGCGGCGTAAATTTCAGTATCAATACCGGCAGCGCTCGCCGCAGGCAGGACAAGGGGAGGCTTGGTAATGATATTCAGAAACCTTTCCAGACAGCTATTAGTCCTCTGCCGATATATCGGTGTGTTGGTCTTTTTCCTGTTGCCACCGCTGGTGATGGCGGCGGATATTTTTGTGCTGCCGGATCGCAATCCGGTGGATGCTCATCAAAGTTTCACCCTGACTTTTTCGATGACTGAGGAACCTAATGGAAATCCGGATTTTTCAGCACTCGATAAAAACTTTGACATTCTAAGTACTTCCAGTCGTACTAATGTCCAGGTGGTTAATGGTGTCTCCAGCAAAGAAATTGTCTGGCGTGTGCGCCTTTATCCCAGAACTACAGGCACGCTGGTTATTCCTTCTATTCCATTTGGCAGTGACAGTAGCCCAGCTAGTCAAATTACAGTTGATGTGAATGTGGCAACTGATGATATGCCTCGTGATAGCGTGCTGGTTGAGCTGGAAGTGGATACGCAGGAACCTTATGTGCAGCAGCAGTTTATTGTTACGCAGCGTATGCTACATTCGGTGGAATTGCAGCCGGGCGGCGCGAGTATGTCGCACCCGGAAGTAGGCGAAGGTAAGGCGCTGGTGCAGCAGTTGGGTAAGGTGACTAACCGTACACTCAACCGCAAAGGTATCCAATATAAGGTGTCTGAGCGCCGCTACGCCGTCTTCCCGCAAACCAGTGGTGAGCTAACGTTCAGGCCGACTATTTTTCAGGGCATTGTTAAAGAGCCGGGCGCTCAACGCAGGAATGTTCCTATCCCGTTTGGCATGATGAGTGGCCGCCAGATCCGTCGTTTTTCCGAAGCATTGACACTGAATGTTAAGGGTCAGCCAGCGGGTGTGAAAGGCACCTGGTTACCTGCGAATAGTCTGTCACTGAATGTGCATTGGGAAACACCACCGGAGCTGTTTAAGACCGGCGAACCGGTGACTTTAACCATTGCGGTGATTGCTGATGGTTTGATGGCAGAACAGTTACCGGAGATTCAGCTGGCACTGCCAAAAGGCATTAAAGGTTATTCCAATCAACCTGAGCTACGTAATGATTATCAGGGCGGTAGCCTGGTGGGTACGCGGCAGGAGCGCTGGATTCTGATAGGCACTGCCCCGGGTGAATATACCTTACCTGCACTCAATGTGGCGTGGTGGAATCTTGGTACTGAAAAAGCAGAATCAGCTTTTGCTGAGGCCAGGGAAATCACTGTTACGGGTGAGGTCAGTGCTACTACTGAGGCTGAGCTCAATGCTAAAGCACTTGTGCCGGAGGATACCGGGCCGGTCGGACAAGCGGGCAGTGAATCTGAAGAGGCGATAACACCTGCACAAGAGTTATTGGCTGAGCAGGATGATGACGTCGCAGTGTCTGATAAAGAAAAGTCTCATTGGTTATGGCTGTTCGCTATTGGTCTGTTATTACTGATTTTGTTGGGCATTCTTTATAAGCGCAGAGCGAATGAAAAAGCCTTGGAAAGTGATCAGAGGTTTCAGGCACCGGGAATTAATTATTATGATCAGTTGGAGCGTGCCTGCCGGGGCAACGATGCCCAAAAGGCCTATGATGCTCTGGTTGGTTGGGTGCGGGAAGATTTGCAATTATCGCCACCGACGCTGGCGCAATTACGTCAGGAAGTGAAAATGTCATTCCGGCAGTCAATAGATGAATTGAGTATGGTGTTGTACGCTCAGCAGGCAGGGGAGTGGCGGGGTGCTGATATGTGGAAAGAAGTGCAGGGTTTTTATCATGACCAGCAGGCAGCAAAGAAAAAGGTGATGAACGATTTATTGAGTTTGCATCCGGATTAAAAAAAGCCGGATAAAAATCCGGCCTTCCTGTTCTTCAGCATATCCAGATTACATATTCGGATAATTAGGCCCGTCACCACCTTGTGGCGTTACCCAGTGAATATTCTGGGTCGGGTCTTTAATATCACAGGTCTTACAATGCACACAGTTCTGGGCATTAATCTGTAAGCGCTGGCT
>CACVAV010000029.1 GCA_902727945.1 uncultured Thiotrichaceae bacterium
CTTTATTGGCCGTAAACCTTACTTTTAATGCATTTGTATCAGCGCCGCATCTTTTGCTTTGGATAACGCCCTGTCCGGCGTTTGAAAAGAATCCCGTTTCAGAGAGGGGGAGCTGGATACTAATGTCTGACCACCGGAGTGAATCCTGCCCGCATCGATCGATTGCGCCATTAACAATAGCTGATTCGCCGATCTTAAGTGAGACATCTTGTACGGGGATAATATAGTCTACTTCAGGGGCTTGCCCCACTACACTACAACCTGTGATATGAATTGATATAGCTGTAATCAACGAAAGTTTTAATAGGTTGTTCATTTTATTCTCCGATTGAATAATTTTTTGCACGAATCGTCATGTGTTCCCTCAACTAGCTTATCGTACATCCCCCTTACAAGCATTTCCTGGTTAAAAACTATTGTTCAGCTTGTTCTCACAGTTTTCGCTCTTCTACGGTATCACGCTCACATTATAGCTGTTCTGTAGAAAGAGGAAAGTCGGCGTGATCTGGCAAGTGTGGTTTTTACATGCGTGTTAGACTGATGATTCAGCCCGGAAGCAGACCTTCGTATGAATATGAGCACTCGTAAACAACTGCCGATTGGTATCCAGACCTTTCGCGAGATTCGTCAGAATAATCATTACTATGTGGATAAAACCCGGTTGGCCTTGCAGCTAATACAGGAAGGCAAGCATTACTTTCTCTCTCGCCCACGCCGTTTTGGTAAAAGCTTGTTTCTGGATACACTGAAGGAGTTATTTGAAGGTAATAAACCGTTATTTGACGGGCTGATGGTTGATGAGCACTGGGACTGGTCAGTGCGTTATCCGGTGCTGCGCTTCAGCTTTGGCAGTGGAAATTTTACTAACGCTGACTACCTTGCAAAAAATCTGGCCGCACAACTGGATAACCTTGAAGCATTATTTGATTTCAACTCAGGCTACAGCACGTGCCCTGAGCGGTTTCAGGCACTGATCCGGCACGCCCATACCGTCACAAAACAACCCGTGGTGGTTCTGGTCGATGAATATGATAAACCTATTCTGGATGCGTTGGACTATCCTGAGGTTGCCAGAGCTAACCGTGATTTTCTGCGTGGGTTTTACGGCACGATCAAGGATTATGATGCCCATATCCGCTTTAGCTTCCTCACGGGTGTCAGTAAATTCTCTAAAGTTAGTTTGTTTTCCGGCTTGAACAACCTTTACGATATTACGATTTCACCTGAGTACTCAGCTATTTGCGGTTATACCGATAATGATATTAATACCACCTTTGCACCGGAACTGGCTGGCCTTGATCGTGATGAAATTCGTGATTGGTACAACGGTTATAACTGGATGGGGGAAAGTGTTTATAACCCGTTTGATATTCTTCAGTTGTTTAAACGCCGCGAGTTTAAGAATTACTGGTTTGAAACCGGCACACCGACTTTTCTGGTCAATGCACTGACTAAACGTCATGTAGTCACACCTTTGTTAGATCAGCTCAGTAGTGATGATGAGTTATTATCCAGCTTTGATGTCGATGAAATGGCCATTGAAGCGCTGATGTTTCAGACCGGCTACCTGACGATTAAGGAACGCGAACACCTCAGCGGTAATTATTTTTATACGCTGGGCTATCCGAATCGTGAGGTGTATCAGAGCCTGAATAACAGCCTGTTAAAACACCTGGTACAGGAGGGTGGAACGCAGGTTCGCCAACGGCTGCAACTGCGTAAGTTGTTGCTCGCCAATGACTTTGATGGCTTGAAAACCTTATTCCAGAGCTTCTTCTCCAGCATTCCACACCATTGGTATAGCAATAATGATATTCAGGGTTTTGAGGGGTTTTATGCCAGTGTGTTTTATTCGTATTTTGCCGCGCTGGGGCTGGATGTTACGGTGGAGGACTGTACGAACCACGGCCGTTTGGACATGACGCTAAAATTTAATGAACAGGTGTATTTGTTTGAGTTTAAGGTGGTGGAGTTAGCGCCTGAAGGCCGGGCTATGCAGCAGCTGAAGGATAAACGCTATGCAGATAAGTACCGGGGTTTGGGTTGGCCGA
>CACVAV010000030.1 GCA_902727945.1 uncultured Thiotrichaceae bacterium
AGCGCCTTCCGCCATTGAAGACTCCTCACTGCCACCGAACAGGCTGCCACCACCGGCAAACGCAGAACCCATAGATAGCACTGCTGCCGCCACCACTGTAGAGAGAATAATTTTTTTCATGGTTAACCCCATTTATTATTGTTATAAGTGAAAACTATTAGAGTTAATTTTGATATGACCGAAGACAGATTGCAATTATTGCCGACCAGTTTCCGATAAATGGGATCAGGGTAGTTGTTTTCTACCACCACAGTGAACAGGATGAACGGCTGTGACCATTGCAAATCATGGACTTAAATAGTCTTCGCCTGTTGTTAATCAGGCGAAGACAGGGTGTTAATCTTTTGAAGCTGCAGGCGCTGGTTTGCTGACAGTCGGTGTCTTTTCTGCCCCTTTCACTGCTTTGGTTTCTTTTTTGCTGTCTGGTTTGGCCTCACCTGTATCCGTCAGGTTTTTCTTATTACCATTCTTGAAGTCGGTCTCATACCAGCCGGAGCCGCTTAAGCGGAAAGCCGCCGCAGTCACTTTTTTCGTTAGCGTGTCCGCCTTACATTCAGGACATTGTGTGAGCCGTGGATCACTCATTTTTTGCAAAGCTTCCATTTCATGGCCGCAGGCACTACATTGATAATCGTAAAGGGGCATAGCCCGTCTCCTGATATTCTTGATCGGGAGATCATAGGTGCGCTTCTGTCTGAATTCAATACATAAATACGAGTTTTTATATGCGTAATATACTGATAACCGGGTGTTCCAGTGGTATTGGCTATTGTGTGGCCAAAGGTTTGCGGGAGCGGGGATACAATGTTTTTGTCACGGCCCGTAAGGACGATGATATTGAGCGGCTGGAGAAAGAAGGTTTTAAAGTCATTCCTCTGGAGCTGAGTGATCCGGAGTCAGTGCAGGACTGTGCTTACGAGCTGATGCTGCGAACTAATAACGACGTTTATGCTGTCTTTCATAATGGTGCTTATGGCCAGGCCGGAGCGTTGGAGGATATTTCACGCGAGGTGCTGGAAAAGCAGTTTGCGGTTAATGTTTTTGGCTGGCATCAACTAACTAATCTGTTGCTACCTCTGATGCGCAATGCAGGCCAGGGGCGGATTATTTACAATAGTTCGGTGTTAGGAATTATTGCTTTACCGTTTCGTGGCAGTTATAACGCCAGTAAGTATGCAGTCGAGGGACTGGCTGACACCTTGCGGCTGGAGTTACACAGTACTGATATTCATGTCAGTCTGATTGAACCCGGCCCGATTGAAAGCCTGTTCCGGAAAAATTCATTGCGGGCGCTGCGCGAGCACGTGGATATTGATGCGAGTGTTCACCGTAGAAAATATGCAGCATCGATTAAACGACTGGAGAAGGAAGGCCCGGCGGCACCTTTCACCTTACCGCCTGAAGCAGTCTTGAAAAAGGTGATTCATGCGCTGGAAAGTGAGCGACCTAAAGCGCGTTATCCGGTAACATTTCCTACCTATTTATTTGCAACCCTGCGGCGTATTTTGCCGGTCAGGGCGCTGGATAAAGTATTACGTCACGTGTCGCATAAAGAGAATCAGGAGGATTGATTAATGAGTGATATGAATGAGGTGCTGGAATACCTGTTTTTTACCCGTGAAATGGCCGATGAGTTTGTTGCAAAACTAACTCATCGCGGTTTGGAGTACGTGGAAGAAATTGAGCCGGTGCAGGAGGCTATTGTGTTGAAAATTGCTGAAGGTGTGGATGATGATCTGTGGGATGAGTTGGATGATTATTATGACGAACTGAGCGCTAAAGATCAGGCGCTGGTGGAAGAAGCCACTGAGGATGAGGCAGCCCACAGTGCGGCGGGTGTTTATCTGCAATTGGAGGGCGGGAAGCAGACCTTGGCACAGGTTGACCCGGATATGATGAGCCGGATTCTCTCCGTATTGAGCATGGATGAATTTAATCAGTTTGTCGATGTGATTGTGCGCAGTGTTGAAAACCCGGATGATTCTGCGATTTGTAAAGTTAACTAACTAGTACGCATGCAAAATTGTCATGCTGCTTAGC
>CACVAV010000031.1 GCA_902727945.1 uncultured Thiotrichaceae bacterium
TGGGCATCCCCCATCAGTTCCAGCAAACTTTGCACAATAAATTCCTTCGATGTGTTTTAAAAAAACAAAAAGCGGGGTAGGCAAAACCTATCCCCGCTTTTTATATTTCACCAGAAATCTCAGGTAACAACCTGAAGAACAGATTGTCGACTAAAGATTAATGATTATGCCAGGGCAGCTTTTGCTTTATCAGCAAGCTGTCCAAAAGCAGCAATATCATGTACTGCCAAATCAGCCAGAATTTTGCGGTCAACCGCAATTTCTGCCTTCTTCAGGCCATTCATGAAACGGCTATATGACATATCAAACTGGCGTGATGCCGCATTGATACGTGCAATCCATAATGCACGGAACTGGCGTTTCCTCTGGCGACGGTCACGATACGCATATTGACCTGCCTTAATAACCGCCTGATGTGCAACACGGTAGACGCGACTACGTGCGCCATAATAACCTTTTGCTTTCTTCAGTATTTTCTTGTGACGGGCATGTGCCTGTACACCACGTTTAACTCTTGCCATTTTCTGTCAAATCCTCTCTTAAGCGTACGGTAACATGCGGCGAACCATAGGGGTATCGACCTTATGCACACGGTTTTCATCCACGCGCAGATGACGCTTACGCTTGGTGCTCTTTTTAGTGAGGATATGACGTAAATGGGATTGTTTACGCTTAAACGTACCATTAGCCGTCTTGCGGAAGCGTTTAGCCGCCCCGCGATTGGTCTTCATCTTAGGCATCTTTGATCTCCTTTAATATTCAAGGATTAAAAAACGCATCCTGCAAGAGTGCCTTGCCTTAACAGGATGGAAAACAATTCGATAGACCCCCTTAACGCTGCACATTATCTGCGCAAAGTCGGGCTGCCACCGAATCAGGTGGCAAGCCTACAGGATATAGAATGTCCCGTCACTTTTTCTTTGGTGCCATGACCATAACCATCTGGCGGCCTTCCTGCTTAGGGAACTGCTCGACAACAGCTAATTCATCCAGTTCATTCTGAACCCGTCTGAGTAACTGCGTTCCCAGTTCCTTATGCGCCATTTCCCGACCGCGAAAACGAACCGTAATCTTCGTTTTGTCGCCGTCCTCAAGAAATTCCGTCAGTTTCCTGATTTTGATCTTGTAATCACCTTCATCCGTTCCCGGACGAAACTTGATTTCCTTAACCTGTACCTGCTTCTGCTTCTTACGTGCTTCAGAAGCTTTTTTGCTTTCATCGAAACGGAATTTTCCGTAATCCATGATGCGACATACAGGTGGACTGCCATTAGGCACGATTTCAACCAGATCAAGTCCTAACTCGTCAGCTTCACGCTGAGCGTCAGCCGTTACGACGACACCTTTATTCTCTCCATCAGCATCAATCAAGCGGATATTCGGGATACGAATATCTCCGTTCATGCGATGTTCTTTTTCCTGGGCGATGAGTTTATTCCTCCAAACCAAAAGAACCGCGACTCGCAATCTCATTAGTCAGTTTCTGCTGAAGTTCAGCAAGTGGCATTACACCAAGATCCTGACCGGAGCGCGTGCGCACGGCAACCGAATTTGTTTCTACTTCACGATCCCCGACCACTAACAGGTATGGGGTTCTTTGCATCGTGTGTTCACGGATTTTAAAGCCAATCTTCTCATTTCTCAAGTCCGCAGTGGCACGAATACCTGATCCACGCAGCTGTTTTTCAACAGATTTGACAAAATCGGCCTGTTTATCAGTGATATTCATCACGACAGCCTGCACCGGAGATAACCAGAGCGGGAATTTACCTTCGTAGTGTTCAACCAATATTCCAAAAAAACGTTCCAATGAGCCAAACAATGCACGGTGCAACATGACCGGACGTGAACGACTATTATCCTCGTCAACATACGAAATATCAAACCGTTCCGGCAAATTCATATCTACCTGTAAAGTACCACACTGCCAGTCACGCCCGATGGCGTCACGCAATACGAATTCCAGCTTTGGCCCATAAAATGCGCCTTCGCCGGGGAACAGGATATAATCCAACGCCAACTTTTCAAGTGA
>CACVAV010000032.1 GCA_902727945.1 uncultured Thiotrichaceae bacterium
AAAAACGGCTCAGTGCAGACACTCGTAATTCAAAATCATCAGATGCCTTAAAAACGGGTGGTGGCAATGTTTCCAACACAGCAATGCGCTTAGCAGACTTCGCCAGCAAACAGGCCAGGGTTGCACCCACCATTCCTGCGCCGGAAATCACGACGTCATAGTGCATTCCAGACATTCCAGACGCTCCTTAGAACTAAAAAAACGGATAATATGATAGACATGAAAAAATTCCACCCCACAAGCACAGAAGTCTACGACTTCTACAGTAACGCACATGAAAAGATTTTACGCCCAAGTATAGAAGTCTACGACTTCTACAGTAATATAGCAGGAAACTAGCTATACTAAGCCACTTTTGGCTACTACCGATCACTATGTCACATAATGCGCATGATACAGCAAGCATCCTGATGGAGGCTCTGCCTTACATCCAGCGTTACTCCGGAAAAACTCTTGTTATCAAATACGGTGGCAACGCAATGACCGAAGAGGTACTGAAAAACGGTTTTGCCCGCGATATTGTCTTGTTGAAGCAAATCGGTATTAATCCGGTAGTTGTACATGGTGGCGGGCCTCAGATTGGTAAACTGCTGGAGCAAATTGGCAAAAAAAGTGAGTTCATCGATGGCATGAGAGTCACTGATGAGCAGACAATGGATATTGTTCAGATGGTGCTCGGTGGGCTGGTTAACAAAGAAATTGTGGGCCTGATCAACCAGGCAGGTGGACGCGCTATCGGGTTGACCGGTAAAGACGGTAATATGATCCGCGCACGCAAAATGCAGCTGACACGCAAATCTGTCATAGAAAACCAACCACCGGAAATTATTGATCTCGGCCATGTCGGTGAAGTCGAAAGCATTAACCCCAGAGCCGTCAGGCTATTGGAAGAGGACCATTTTATTCCGGTCATAGCTCCGATCGGCGTTGGTGCTGATGGCACTGTTTATAATATTAATGCTGATCTGGTCGCCGGGAAAATGGCGGAAGTGCTGAAGGCTGAACGACTGCTACTACTAACCAACACGCCGGGCGTACTCGATAAAAGCGGCACCTTACTGCCTGAATTAACACAGCATGATATAGAGCGCCTGACTGATGACGGAACGATTCAGGGCGGTATGCTGCCAAAATTGGCCTGCGCAACCACTGCGATCAGGAGTGGCGTACAAAGTGCCAGCATAATTGATGGCCGGGTTGAACATGCCCTGTTACTGGAACTACTCACGGATCAGGGTGTAGGCACATTAATCAACCCCTGACACAAATAGCAGGACTTATTAATGTCATAACAGAAGATCACGTATGACTTTTTGCTGCTCATGGTTATAATTACCTCTCAGATTACTTAAAGGATCGGGCATGTCTGACCTGGTACACGTTTCACCTAAAATTGCTTATCAATACTTACAGGATAATCCTGGAAATAGTATATTGGTTGATATTCGCTCGTCGATGGAGTATTTGTTTGTCGGGCACCCGACCGGTTCAATTCATATTGCCTGGATTGATGAGCCGGACTGGGATATAAACCCCGACTTTTGTGAAGAAGTTAAACAAGCACTGGCAAGACGGTGTGGAAAATCTAAAGATCCACTTAACGACGGGGCTGTTGTATTATGCTGCCGTAGTGGCAAAAGAACACTGGACGCAGGCGCAAAATTGCTGGAATCGGGTTTCCGGCAGGTGCTGCATATAGATGAAGGGTTTGAAGGTGATAGAGACGATAATTATCACCGGAGTACACTGGGTGGCTGGCGCTTTCATGGCCTGCCGTGGGAACAATGTTAACAATAATTAACTGAACCATCTGTATTTAATCAGGAAGGAGCTTCAGTAAAATGAAATTCAAAACCTTGCTTGTACTATTGCTGGCAGGCTTATGGGGCACAGGTAGCTGGTGGTGGTACACCTGCAAGATAAAAGGCCTTTGTCAACCTGACCAGAGCAGCCTTGCTCAGACACAAAATAATGCTCAGGCAACTGATCCGGATAAAGCCGCACAGCTTGTTGAAACGAG
>CACVAV010000033.1 GCA_902727945.1 uncultured Thiotrichaceae bacterium
ATAGCTTTAGCTGAAAAAGATCAGCAGCGTTATGCCGGGATCAAAAAGCAGCTTTCACAGCTCAGTGCAACTTTTTCCGATAATGTGCTTGATGCCACTCATGCCTGGTACAAGCACGTTACTGATGTAACAGAACTGGTGGGTCTTTCTGATTCCGCATTGAACATGGCAGCACAAAGTGCTGAGCAGCGTGATTTATCCGGGTGGGTCATTACACTGGACTTCCCCAGTTATATTGCAGTCATGCAGTATGCGGATAGCCGGGAATTACGCGCTGAAGTATTTCATGCTTTTACTACCCGTGCATCGGAGCTGGGTATGAATCCTGCGCAGGATAATACCCGGGTGATACGGGATATTATGCGCCTGCGTCAGGAGTCTTCTGAGTTATTGGGTTATACCAATTATGCTGAAGTCTCTCTGGCAGCTAAGATGGCCGATAATACTGATAAGGTCATCGGGTTTTTACGGGATCTGGCGGCCAAAAGTAAACCGTTTGCTGAGCAGGAGTATGCTGACATTGGACGGTTTGCCAAAAATGAGCTGGGCATGGTTGAGGAAGTGCAGGCTTGGGATGTCAGTTACATCAGCGAAAAAATGAAAGAACAGCAGTTTCAGTTTACCGAGCAGGATCTGAAACCTTACTTTCCGGTCGATCGGGTTATTGACGGTTTATTCAAACTGGTAGGCCAGCTCTATAATATTCAAATTACACCAGCAGAGCAGCCGGTGGATTTATGGCACCCTGATGTCAGGTTTTATCAAATCCACGATCAGGCTGGTGCGCTATGTGCTGAGTTTTATCTGGATTTGTATGCCCGCCAGCATAAACGTGGTGGCGCCTGGATGAGTGATTTCTGTGGGCGTTTTAAGCGTGAGCAGGGAGTACAAACACCCGTTGCTTTCATGACCTGTAATAGTTCTCCACCGATTGGTGATCAGCCTGCTCTGTTTACACACGATGAAGTAGTCACCTTATTCCATGAGTTTGGCCATGGCCTGCATCACATGATGACACAGGTGGATTATCCTGATGTGTCTGGTATCAGTGGTGTGGAATGGGATGCTGTCGAACTGCCTAGCCAGTTCATGGAAAACTGGTGCTGGGAACGTAAAGTGCTGGATATGATTACCGGGCATTGGGAGACGGGTGATGCCCTGCCACAGGCGCTGTTTGATAAAATGCTGGCGGCCCGTCATTTTCAGGGTGCGATGGGTATGGTGCGCCAATTAGAATTTAGTCTGTTCGATATGCTGCTGCATATTGATCCTGCCGCATCAGAAGAAGGTCAGCTGGACAGTATTTTACAACGTGTTCGTGATGAAGTATCCGTGATTAAACAGCCCTCTTTTAACCGGATGGTGAATAGCTTTTCACATATTTTTGCTGGTGGTTATGCGGCGGGTTATTACAGTTATAAATGGGCAGAAGTATTGTCTGCTGATGCCTATGCCCGCTTTGAAGAGGATGGTTTGTTTAACGCTGAAACCGGGCAAGCCTTTCTGAGTGAAGTGCTGCAAATGGGCGGTTCCCGTCCTGCGATGGAGTCGTTCATTGCTTTCCGTGGCCGTGAACCTGAGATTGACGCTTTACTCCGTCACAGCGGGTTATTAAGTGCTGCAGCATAATGAACCTGAAGTTGTTAGCTGCTGCCATGGTGGCCTTCGTAGTCGGTATTGGCGCTTTTAGTCTACTGCCTTTGGACTCCGGCGGAGCTGATGCCAGCATGCTGACTGTGCAGGGTGAGTGCGATTTAAGTCACTCATCCTGCCTTGCGCAGGATCAGTCGGGTCGTGAGGTGAAATTTAGCCTTTCTCCGCGTCCTGTGCCTTTGTTAAAAGCTGTCGCAGTTGATGCCACTGTGACGGGAGTAGATGCTCTCCGCGCTGCTCAGATCAGCGTTGAAGGGCTTAATATGTACATGGGGATTCAGATTATCCCCCTGACAATAACCAGTAGTGATAGTGCTTCAGAACAAAAATTAACGGGCACGCTGCA
>CACVAV010000034.1 GCA_902727945.1 uncultured Thiotrichaceae bacterium
CCGGTCGATAATATTTACGCTTCCGGTGTGCTGCGTGATGATATTTTATCCAAGAAACTGGATAATCTGATTGTAGTTTCCCCCGATGTTGGTGGTGTTGTCCGGGCCAGGGCATTATCAAAATCTCTGGGTGATGTTGATCTGGCCATTATTGATAAGCGCCGCCCTGAGCCGAACAAGGCTGAGGTGATGAATATCATCGGTGAAGTTGAAGGCAGGCATTGTGTCTTGATTGATGATCTGATCGATACCGGTGGTACGCTGTGTAATGCTGCTGAGGCTTTGAAAGCGCGTGGTTCGTTGAGTGTTTGTGCTTACGCTACGCATGCTGTGTTCTCGGGTAAAGCTGTCGAAAATATCGAAAATTCAATGCTGGATGAAGTGGTGGTGACTGACACTATTCCATTGAGTGCAAATGCTTTGAAATGTGATAGAATCCGCCAGCTTTCTGTTGCAGGCATCCTGGCTAAGACGATTCTGCGTATTAATCGCGATGATTCGGTCAGTTCCTTATTTGATAAGGCCTGATACAGTCAGTCACTAAGCAACGAAAAATTTTGAATCTGTTGGTAATCGCTATTATTCGTCGGTTATCAGTGGATTTATGATGTTGATCATCGTTCTGGTCGCGGGACGGTGAAATTTATTTATTTTGGAGATTAACTCTCATGTCAAAAAAGTATTCATTACAGGCTGAAGCCCGTGATTTGCAGGGGAAGGGTGCGAGCCGCCGCCTGCGTCGCGAGAATGGTGTTCCGGCAGTTATTTATGGTGGCGGTTCTGACCCGCAGTCAATTACATTGAAGCATAATGAATTGATCCGTAACCTGGAAGAAGAAGCGTTCTACTCGCAAATTATTACGGTTGATTTTGGTGATAAGAAAGAGCTGGTTATCTTACGTGACCTTCAGCGCCATCCGGCTAAAGCGATCATTATGCACGCTGATTTACAACGCATTGAAGAAGATCACGAGCTACAGGTAAACGTGTCTTTGCATTACATCAATGAAGAATTAGCACCAGCGATCAAGATTCACGGTGGTAAGGTTAGCCGCGTGATGAACGAAGTGCTGATTGCTTGCTTGCCAAAAGATCTGCCTGAGTATATCGAAGTAGATATGATGAATGTTGAGAAGGGCGCGATTGTACACATGTCGGATCTGAAATTGCCTGAAGGTGTGACTCTGCCTCAGTTGGCATTGGGTGAAGATCACGATCAGGCACTGGCTGCGATTCACTAAATAGTTATTAATGGTATTTCGATGGCAACTACCTTTTCCCTTGAAAGTACGCTTTATCATTCGGAACGGGAGTGAGCTTTCATGGCTATTAGATTGATTGCAGGTCTGGGAAATCCGGGCAGTAAATACGACAAAACCCGGCACAATGCCGGGTTTTGGCTTGTTGATGAGCTGGCAAAACGTTTTGGTGGGCGTTTTCTGCCTGAAAAGCGTTTTTCGGGTGAAGCCTGTAAAGTTGATATTGCCGGTCATGTTGTCTGGTTGTTAAAGCCAATGACATTTATGAACCGGAGTGGTCTTTCCGTAAAGCAACTATCCGCCTTTTTCCGCATTCCTGTTGAGGAAATCCTGATTGCTCATGATGAGCTGGATATTCCTCCGGGTGTTGTGCGCCTGAAAAAAGGCGGTGGTCACGGCGGGCATAATGGTTTGCGGGATATTCACGCCCAGATGGGTAAAGAATACTGGCGGCTGCGTCTGGGTGTTGGTCATCCGGGTGATAGTAGTCTGGTGATTAATTATGTGCTGGGTACGCCATCTCGCAGTGACGAAGATCAGATTATGCGTGGCATCGATGATGTGGCGGATCAGATTGAGTTGATTGTCAGTGGTGAAACACAAAAAGCGATGAACGAGTTGCATCGCAGTAGGTAGGAATAACATGGGATTCAAATGTGGCATTGTGGGATTGCCGAATGTGGGTAAATCTACACTTTTTAATGCGCTGACTAAGGCGGGTATTGAAGCGGCGAATTA